>CAZWZO010000001.1:0-16207 GCA_964638525.1 uncultured Muribaculaceae bacterium
AGTATTGGTAGAAGATTACAAGACCCTTTATCTGAACTTGTAAAAGTTCCACCTGAGGGAATTGGAGTTGGATTGTATCAACACGATGTATCTCAAAAGAAGCTTGCAGATAATTTAGATTTTGTTGTAGAAAAGGCCGTGAATGCAGTTGGGGTAAATGTAAATACAGCTTCTTCTTCACTCTTGAAGTATGTGTCTGGTATGACAAAGGGTGCAATAAAAAAGATAATAGATTATCGTGATAAATATGGAAGAATACATTCAAGAGAGGAAATAAAAAAGAAGAAATTGCTTACTGATAAAGCTTACGAGCAGGCTATAGGCTTTTTAAGAATTACAGAAGGGGAAAATGTACTCGATCAAACAAGTATTCACCCAGAGAGTTATCAAGTTGTATTTCAATTGTTAGATGCTCTTGGTTTATCGGTTTTAGATATTGCTACACCAAAGCTAAAAGAAAAGTTAGAAAATATAGATTTAAATGAATACAAAGAAAAATTAAACACAGATATTTATACACTGGAAGAAGTTGTAAAGTCTCTTCAAAGTCCAAATCGTGACCCAAGAGATGAAATGCCTCAACCTATTTTAAAAAGTGATGTATTAAGTATTAATGATCTTACTTTAGGAATGAAATTACAAGGTACAGTACGTAATGTTGTGGATTTTGGAGCTTTCATCGATATTGGTCTTCATAACGATGGTTTGGCACATATTTCTAAACTTACAGATCGCTATATTAAACATCCAAGTGAAGTTTTAAGTGTTGGAGATATTGTAGATTGTTATGTTATTGGTATTGATAAAGATAAGGAAAAAGTAAGTTTAAGTTTGAAAGAAGAGTAATCTTCTTTTTTTCATGAAATCAACATAATTAGAACATTTTTCTTTCATATTCTTTTTATATAGTTAAGAAGAAAGGAAGAGATATATGTATATATTTAAAAATGCTTTATTAGCAATTTCAAGAAACAAAAGTAGAACCATTTTAACGGCTATTATTTTAGTAATTATTGGCGTTTCTTCTACTATTGCTTTATCGATAAGGAGTGCATCAAGTAAATTGATTGATTCTTATTATGATACCTATTTACCAGAGGCTACTATTGGTATAAAAAGGGAAAACATGAATGAAAAATTTAAAAATAGTAGTAGCAAAAGTGATGTAAAAAAAGAATTCGCTAATATAAATTTAAGTGAAGAAGAAATTAAAAAATATGGGAAAAGTTCCTATGTAAATAATTATTACTATACCGCTACTACAAATATGAATGCTAAAGATATAGAGGCTTCTTCTAGTAATACAAACGAAGAAAAGGCTATGCCCGATAATGGTAAAGATAAGCAAGAAGAAAGAAAAGAAAATGGTGCGTTTACTGTAGTGGGATATAATTCCAAAAAAGCAATGAGTGAATTTATTAGTGGTACTTATACCATTACAGAAGGAGAAGTGAGTGATGATTTTAATTCAAATGAGTGCTTGATTAATGAAGAACTTGCTAGTTTAAATAATTTGAAAGTAGGAAGTAAGATTACACTTGTTGATCCAAATAACACGAAAAAAACATATCAATTGGTGGTAAAAGGAATTTATAAGGATAATGATACAAGTAATCAAATGGAAATGTTTTCAAATTCTTCTAATAAAATTATTACCAATATTAATCAAGCATTAAAGATGAATTCTTCTTCTAGATTGTCTGTTACCTATGTATTAAAAGATTACAAAAGTTTAGAAAAATTTAAAACAGAAGTAAAAGAAAAAGGACTAAATGAAAACTTGGAAGTACAAGATAACTTAAGTGAAGTAAAAGAAAAAGTAGAGGCTATTTCTAATGTTAAAACCTTTGCGACAACCTTTTTAATTATCATTCTTGTTATAGGTGCTATTTTACTCTTTACATTGAATATGATTCATATTCGTGAAAGAAAATATGAGATTGGTGTACTACGTACGATAGGAATGACAAAAAGAAAATTAACTCTACAGTTTGTATTTGAAATGTTGATCATTGCTACTTTCTCATTATTAATTGGTACAGGTATTGGAGCTTGTTTTAGCGTACCTATTTCCAATCATTTATTAAAGAGTGAAATAGAGGCAAGCAGTGAAAAAGTAAAAGATATAAATAATAATTTTGGTAAAAGGGAAGAGAAAAACAAAACAAGTGAAATAAGCAATGCCAGTATAGAAAAAATAGAAGATATGCATGCGGTTGTGAACTTCTCTGTAATTTTGGAATTGTTTGGAATTGGTATTCTTCTTACTATCTTATCTTCTAGTGCTTCTATGATTGCTATTCAAAGATTTTCACCTCTTACAATATTAAAGGAAAGGAGTTAATTATGAATATTTTAGAATTAAAAGAAGTTTCTTATCGATATAAAGATGCAAAAGAAGATGAATTTGTTTTTCAAAATATAAATTATAATTTTTCATTGGGAAAGATTTATGCCATTAAAGGAAAAAGTGGTTCTGGAAAAACTACTTTGCTATCCTTACTAAGTGGTTTAGAAACTTGTAGTGATGGTACCATTCTTTTTGAAGGGGTAGATTTAAAAAAATTAAATTTGGATTATTATAGAAGCAATCAAACTGGAATTGTATTTCAGTCTTTTAATCTTTTGCATCACTTGAATGCAATTGAAAATATTATTTTATCGATGGATATTAGTGGAATGAAAAAGAACGATAAAAAACAAGAAGCAATAAAACTTTTAGAAAAAGTTGGCTTAGATAAGGAAAAAGGAGAAAGAAGAATATTAAAATTATCTGGAGGGGAGCAACAAAGGGTGGCCATTGCAAGGAGTCTTTCTTACGATCCCAAATTAATACTTGCCGATGAACCAACAGGAAATCTGGATAAAGAAACAGAAAAAGAAATTATGCAGATTTTTCGTACTCTTGCTTGTGAAGGAAAATGTGTTATCTTAGTTACTCATTCTAAAAATGTAGCGGACAGTGCAGATTTCGTAATGAATTTGGATGATTTTAAAAGAAAAAAATGTCGGAAAGATTGAATAAAAATAGTAAATATGCTATAGTAAAACTAGGCAGTGAAATGCTTATAAACAAAAGAAAGAAGGTAAAATTATGGAATTAAAAGGATCAAAAACAGAGCAAAATTTAATGGCCGCTTTCGCTGGAGAAAGTCAAGCTAGAAATAAATATACATATTATGCTTCTAAAGCAAAAAAAGATGGATTTGAACAAATCGCAGATATCTTTTTAGAAACAGCAAACAATGAAAAGGAACATGCTAAGTTATGGTTTAAAGAGTTACATGGTGGAGAAGTACCTAGTACACTTGATAATTTAAAAGATGCAGCCGATGGAGAAAATTACGAATGGACAGATATGTACGATGAATTTGCAAAAACAGCAAAAGAAGAAGGATTCGATCGTATTGCGTATTTATTCGAAGCTGTAGGAAAGATTGAAAAAGAACACGAAGAAAGATATAGAAGATTAATTAACAATATTGAAGAAGGACTTGTATTCTCTAAAGAAGGGGATCGAATCTGGATTTGTAGAAATTGTGGACACATTGTAATTGGAAAAGAAGCACCAAAGGTATGTCCAGTGTGTGCACATCCACAATCATTCTTCGAAATTAAAAAAGAAAACTACTAGTGTTTTCTTTTTTTTAGTTTAAAGGAGAGTTTTCTCTCTCTTTTTTCTTGAATAAAATGAAATTTAGTGTTATAATGTAGGGGCATTTAAAAGGAGGCGTTTTATGTTAGATATTTTAGTAGATACTTTGCTGGATGCTTTAAAATTGTTTCCTTTTTTATACTTTGCCTTTTTATTTATAGAACTTATTGAACATAAATTTTCTACTAAGACGAAAAAAGCAGTCATAAAATCTGGAAAATTTGGACCTGTCATAGGTGCAGTACTAGGAGCCATTCCCCAGTGTGGTTTTTCTGTAATTGCTACGAATTTATATATAACTCGTATTTTATCTTTAGGAAGTCTAATTGCGATTTATTTATCTACAAGCGATGAAATGATACCTGTTTTACTTTCTAATCAGGTTGCTCTTTCTAAAATTTTAAAACTAATTCTTATAAAGATACTAGTCGGAATGTTTTTTGGTTTTCTTATTGATTTTTTATTAAGAAAAAAAGAGAAAAAACAAAAAAACTTACATTATGATATTTGTGAAAAGGATCATTGTCATTGTAAGGAGAATATTTTTAAATCCTCTTTCATTCATACAGGTAAGATTTTACTTTTTATTATCTTGGTAACCTTTTTATTGAATATTTTATTTACGTATGGTGGTAATGCTTTTATTGAAAAATTATTTTTAAAAGACTCTGTTTTTGCACCTTTTCTAGCTAGTTTGATTGGCTTAATACCACAATGTGGATCCAGTGTAATACTAAGTGAACTTTATTCGAATGGTCTAATAACGGGTTCCTCTTTATTAGCAGGTCTTTTAACAGGAAGTGGAGTGGCTATTTTGGTTTTATTCCGATCTAATAAAAACATAAAAGAAAACTTAACGATATTAGGAATAATTTATTTTATAGGGGCTTTGGTTGGTCTTTGTTTTGAACTTATTCATTTTGTTTTATAAGTAGAAATATTGTGATATAATAGAAGTAAAATTTCTGGGGGAAGTATGACAAAAGAACTATTTGAAAAATTAGATTTAGAAATGCAAAACTTTTTTATACGTTTAGAAGAAGATTTCCATGTAGAAAAATATATGGAAAACTTTTTGGTGTGTTCTTTAACACAAATTGCTGAAAGATTAGAATCCAATGAAGAAAGTCTTTCTATTTCTGATTTTCAAAATCAAGTGAAAATGGAACTTGGCAAAGAGTTGGAAGAAGAGTTTCTACATTATCAAGATAGTGACTTTGTAAATAGTTTATTAGAAAATATAACTTTAACAGAAAATGAAAAGAAAAATAGGAAAAAACTTAAAGAGTTGGAACAAATCTTATATTTTTCAAAATATGAACCTGATATCGATTTTGCCATTTATGCTCTTACTAAAAATGAAAAAATAGGAAAATCCATATCTAGTATTAAAAAGACATCTGATAAGTTCTTAGAAATGTTTAAAGAAGGATATCAGTTATTGCATGATGAGGATTTAGAAGATGATTTATATGATTTAAGTAATTTGGATGATTTAGAGGAAGATTCCTTTAATAAAAATGATTATTATACAAAAGCAAACAAAGGGGATACGGATGGATTAAAAATTTACTTTAACTCTATACCAAATAAAATTCTTACGGCGGAGGAAGAAATTGTATTAGCTACAAAAGCCCACGAAGGGGATCTTGAGGCTAGGAATCAGTTTGTTGCGCACAATTTAAAATTAGTAATTAAAGTAGCCAGGAAATATTTAAATTCCTCTTTATCATTTGAGGATATGATACAAGAAGGAAATATAGGTGTTCTAAGAGCTATAGAAAAGTTTGATCCGACAAAAGGATATAAATTTTCTACTTATGCAATTTGGTGGATAAGACAAGCTATAACTCGCGCGATTGCTGATAAGGGAAGAAACATTCGTATCCCTGTTAATATGCAAGATAGAATGAGAAAGTATAAAAAGGTCAGAGCAGACCTAATGACTTCTTTGAATAGAGAACCTACGATGGAAGAAGTAGCCAAGGAAATGAACATATCTTTACAAAATGCAGAAATCATATGCAATCATATAACCGATACTGTGAGTATAAATGAAAAAGTAGATGAGGATAGTGATGATGAACTTGGGTACTTTTTACAAGATTCTACTAATGTTGAGGAGGAAGTTCTTTCCAACTTAAATACTCAAATGTTAGAGAAGTATTTTTCCATTTGTAATTTGAAACCTAAAGAGGAAGAGGTAATAAGAGCAAGATTTGGTATAAATCAAAGTGGAAAAACATTAAAACAGATTGCAGATGTGTATGGAGTGACTCGTGAAAGAGTTAGACAGATTGAAGCAAAAGCTCTACGAAAACTAAGAGCACATAATAATCTTCTTAAAGAAGAGATGCAAGAACTTTCTACTTATGATAAACGCTTAGTCTCTCAAATGAATAAACCTTCTTCTTTGCAACCAAAGAAACCTAAAGAAAAACCAAAAACACAAAAAGTGTCGAAAACACAACTTGCTTTGTATAAAGAATATCCAAATTATTCTACAAAAAAAGTAGATGCCGCTTTAGCGGCACTAAAAATAGAAGATTTAGAATTGTTGTATTTAAAATATGATCGAAGGTTACTTGGCTTTTCTAAGGAACAAGAAGAACAAATACATATAATTAAGACAGAGATTATAAGAGGATTTTTAGAACATCCGGAAAAAGTGCAAGAAGAAAAGAAAAAAGTTTATCGATTTAAGGGCCTTTATGAAAGATTGGAAGAATATGATTCAGAGGTTATAGATAAAGCTATAGAATTTTTATCCCCATCTGAACAAAAAATACTAAAAGAAAAATATGGGCCAGACTTTATGCGTACATCAAGTTCTATTCCACGAGATGAAGAAAACGAAAAAATAATTTCTAGCCTTGTTAATAAAAAGATAAAAAGCAAAATAAAAAATGTTTTAGATGGAAATCTGGGACTTTATAAGAGTTTTCCTAATTATACAAAAGAACAAGTGGATTGGGCTATAAATTTCTTAACACGTAAAGATAAAGCTTTACTAAAAAAAAGGTATGGTGAAAGTCTTCAAGAGGATTACAGGGAAAGCGTAACCGACGAAGAGAAAAATCGTATAAACAATAAAATAAAAAGAGATATAAAGAATTCTATAAAAGCCAAAGAGGAAACCATTATATATACTTATAAGAATTTTTATGAACGTTTAGATCAATATCCACCTGAAGTTATTAACAAAGCGTTAGAATCTTTAACAGACGTACAAAGAGAAAATTTAAAAGAAAAGTATGGAGAGAAATTATTAGATACCACGAATGGAAAACAAAGAAATAAAAAATTCGAACAAAATATATCAAATATTATATATAGAGCACTTATTCCAAAGATTGAAGATGTAATAAATAATAAAGCAGGAATTTATAATACACTTACTTCTTATTCAGAGGAGGAGGTAGAGTGTGCTATAGATAAGTTAGAAGAAAGAGAAAAAGCTTTAATAATTAAAAAGTATGGAGAAGATTACAAAGAATACCATTATGATAGATTAAGTAAAGAAGAAAGAATCGAAATCAATACTTCTATCTCTCCTAAAATTAGACAATATCTAAATAATCCAGACTTTAACCCAAGAAAAACTTATGCCAATACCAATGTATTTGATTTGTATGAGAACGTAGAATCTTGGAAAGTACTTGGTGCGATAGAAAGCCTATCTTTAGAGGAAATAGAGTTGCTTCAAAAAATATATGGGACAAAATTTCAATCTGTAAATGAAAATGCAAATCTTACTAAAGATGAAAAAACACAATTAGGAATTCTAGTAAGACAAAAGTTGAAAAGAAGAATAGAAAAGGGATACAAGCCCATTGATTTAAATAAAAGTTTATATCAAGTTCTCGAGTGGAGTGACATAAATCAAATCGAGGAGATTCTTAAAACTTTGTCTGAAGAAGAGTCAATGCTAATTGAAGAAAAATACGACAGCAAAACCAGAGAAGTCCTAGAAGGCACATTAAGCGAAGAAAAAGAAGAAAGGCTAAAATATTTGCTCTTAAAGATGAGAAAGCAATTGTTTCAAGAAAAGGGTAGGATGTTTAGACATCAAGATTTATATATGCGTTTTAATGATTACACGAAAGAGGAAATCGATAAGACTTTACTAAGACTTACTCCTCAGGAAAAAAAGTTATTGGATAGTTATTATGATGAAAAAACTTTAAGATGGAAAAATAAAGAAATTTCAAGTGAAGAACAAAAACACCTCGCTAGTTTAACTGGAAAGATAGGAAGAAATTTAAAAAATAAGCCTAAGAGGAAAACTTATAATAACATATATACCTTTTTTGATGGATACACTGAGGAAGAAATCGATTGTGCGGTAGAAAAACTCACCGATAGAAATAAAGAAATTCTAAAAAAGAAATTTGGTGAAGATTTAAAACACCCTACTAATGCAGTACTAACTGATAAGGAAAATAATACGATTTATCGTGTATTTAATACTCTACTTCCTAAATTGTTAAATCCTCAAGTACAAGTGCATTATTATAAGAATCTGTTTGAACGTTTGGAAAAGTACGAACCAAAAGTAATTTTAAAAGCAGTGCAGTCTTTATCAAATAACCAAAAGGAAATTTTACAGGAACGTTATGGAGAGGATTTTACTAAAAATAGTAGCTCAAAACCTTTTGATAGAGAAAAAAATGTGAAGGTTTCGTCTATTATTTTGAATTCTCTTTCTTCTAAAATAGAAGATGTTTTAATTGATCGAGTAGGTATTTATAAATACTTTTTAGATTATGATCATGCTGTTATTGATGAGGCTATAAGTAAAATGCCTGAAGATCAAAGACTGTTACTTCAAAAAAAATATGGAGAAGATTATAGAGAAAATCACAATGATGATTTGACAAACGAGGAGAAGTATGAACTTCATACGAAAGTCATGAAGAGAATGGAAAGATTAATTAAAAATCCAACCTTAGTTCAATATGGAAACCAACAGAAAATAGAAGGAGTGTATGAATACCTTAGTGACTATAGTAAAGAAGAGATAAAAGAAGCTTTCTCAAAATTAAATGAAGGAGAAAGAAAAAAAATTACAAAGAGATTCGGTGAAGATTTTGATCATCCAGTACGTAATACTTTAACAAAACAAGAACGTAGTGAATTTTATGATACGATGAAAAAATTAAAACTTTCTTTGGAAAGAATGAATGGAAAGAACCTATCTAAGTCGGTAAAATATACAAATTTATATGATTATTATGGTGACTATAGTAGGGAACAAGTTGATTTTGTTCTTTCAACTCTAAAAGATGCGGATTTAAGAATTATATATAAAAAATATGGTGAAGATTTAGAAAATCCAATTGAAGGAGAACTTACTTATACAGAAAAAGCAAGATTTTACAAAATAAATGATCAAAAAATAAAACCTAATTTAATAAAACTAAAGAAAAAAGGAGAAGACGAAATGGCAAATAAAAAAAGAAGAGATAGAAGCTCTTATTACACTTATTTTGAGGAATATGATAAAGAGATATTGGATGAAGCTTTTAAAAGATTAAATCCAACTTTTCAGGAAAATTTACATAAAATATGGGGAGAAAACTTAGAGGAATATAATGCGGAATCAATAAAAACAAGCTTAGATTTAAAAAACAGTTTTCAGGGATCGATTGCAATAACTGTAAAACGAATCGCTCAAAAATTAAATCAGGAAAAAGAGTCAAAACCAAGTAGTGTAGATAACACCCAGCGAGAAGAATATATACTTACTATGCAAGAGTTTAAAAATCCTATATTTGATAAAGTAAGAGAAAATATGCCTTTAAAAAGTCAAGTTATTCTTTCACTAAAGTTTGGACTTATTGATGAACAATATTACTCTACGGAAGCAATTTCTAATTTTTTAGGAATAGAAAAAGAAGAGGTAACAACGACGGTTAGAAACGCTTTAAAAACATATAAAGCAAATGTCAAAGAAGCTTTGGATATCAAACTGGAACAAGATGAAAACAAAATAATGAATCAAGAAGAAAAAGTATTTGCAAAAACAAAAATATTAAAGGAAGGAAACTAGTTTTCCTTTTTTTGTTTCTATGTTAGAATAAAAATATGACAAGAGAAGAATTTGAAAAAATAAAAATAGATCAATTGTTTAAAAGATTAGCCGCTTCAAAATTTAGAAGTCGTTTCTTTCTTAGCGAAAAAGATAAAGAATATATTAAAAAGAAAGGAATAGAAACCATAAGAGAACATGCTTATGATTTTATTGAAAAAAGATTGTCTCCGGCTTATATAGAAAACGATGGAAAGCAAACTCCTATGAGAGGTCATCCTGTTTTCTTAGCACAACACGCAACCGCTACTTGCTGTAGGGGATGTTTAGAAAAATGGCATGGTATAAAAAAGGGACGCTGTTTAAGTGAAGGGGAAAAAGAATATGTCGTAAACGTGATTATGCATTGGATAGAAGAAAAAAGGTGATATTTTGGAATTAAAAGATGAATTTAAATATTTAGTTGGTGCTTACTATGGAGTAATGTCTATGGATCAATATGATTTGAAAGTATATGTCTTAAAAGATATAGAAAACTATATTCGAGACTTTATTGAAACAAATCCCATTGAAAACTTTGATTATCAAAAACAAGCTGAGATGTATAATCAGGAGTTAAGTTTAATGACAAAATTACAGGATGCTTTACTTGTATTAAACAAAATAAATGCTTCTATGGAATTGATTCTCATGGTTAAAGCAAAAATAAAAAAATTAAGAGAAGAAGAATTAAAAAACATATAAAAAAAGAGCTACTTTGCTCTTTTTTCTCTTTGTTTATCTTGTACGAAGTTTATGATAAAGAATACTAAGAATATTGAAACAACAATAATTAAATTCTTTGTAAATAAACTTTCTTCTATACTTACTAAACATTCTTTAAATAAGTTAATTGTATAAGTCATAGGTAAGAAGTGATTTAACCATCTAAATCCTTTTGTAACAGTTTCAATAGGGAAAGTACCACCAGCAGCAGCTAATTGTAATACTAAGATAATTAAAGCTAAGAACTTACCAATATCTTTAAAGTTAACAATTAAGAAGTTCATGATTGCAGTAAATGTATTAGCAGCTAATACAATCATAAGTAAATATAAGAAGTAATTTGTAATATTAAAATCTAAGAAAATACTTAATAGGATACCAAGTACAATTCCTGATATAGTGGAAAGTCCGTGGTAACATAATGTTCTTTTTACGTATTTTGTACTATTTACATCTAAAACACCAAATCGACCTTGTCTATCTAAGAATAATACAATGTATAACATTAAACTTCCAATCCAAAGACCAATTGAAATAAACAATGGTGAGAAAGCTGTTCCATAAGAATCAACTTTGTTTACTATTTTTTTATCTACTTTTGTAGGAGATTTGCTATATTCTTTTAATGAATTTGTTTTTTCTAAATCTTTCTTTGTATCATCAATTTTGCTATCTAAAGTATTTTTTGATAATAATACTTTACCATTTAATGTTTCGATTCCACTATTTAAAGTGTTGTTTCCCTTAGCAATTTCGTTAATACTACTTTCAATTTTATCAGAATAAGTAGAAACTGTATTTACGCCTTTACTTAATTTACTTGTACCTGTTACAAGTTGTTTTGAAGCGTTTTGTAATTTATCAACACCAGCGTTTAACTCACTTAATTTAGTAGTAGCTTGTGCTAACTTATTTACTTTTTGATCGATTCCATTAATTGTAGCGTTTATCTTTGTTGTGTTTTGTTTTAAAGCGCTTCCTGATTTTTTCAATGTTTCAATACCAGTATAATTTGTTTGTGGATTTTTTGTTTCTAATCCTTTTGCGTATTTATATAATGTTAAACTTGGTTTTGCTTGTTGATCAATTGTTGGATTTTCATATGTTGCAATAATATAATTTGCAAATTCATCTGTCATATCTAAGGTTGAATCTACTTTTTCTTGGTATGTATTAAAAGATTCCGTATATGTGTTGCTTCCACTAGCAAGACTATCTAATCCACCAGATAATTCTTTTACACTTGAACCTAATACATTCAAGGTTTCTTTTTGACTAGCAAGATCTTCTATTCCTTCATTAAATTTTTCTGTAGAAGAAGCAAGTAAAGCTGTAGAAGATTGAATTTGTTTGATTGCTTCGTTATAGTCTTTGTAACTTGTATATAATTTATAACTTCCATTTTTTAGTTTTAAACTACCTGCATTTAAAGTATTTACACCATCATACATAGTAGCAAATCCATCACTAATTTGTCCAAGTTGATTTGGTACACTATTTAAGTTTTCATCAAGAGTACCAATTATTTCAGAGTTAATTGTATTGTCAAGATTTGCTTCTACGGTTGATACAACTCTATCGATAATTTGACTTGCTAAATAATTTGATTTTTGGTTTGGAGAATAAGTGATTGTTGGATGTTTTTTATTATTTGTGCTAACACTATCAATACTTTCTGTAAAATCACTAGGTATAGTTACAACGGCATAATATTTTTTATTATTAAGTCCTTCTGTAGCTTCTTCTTCTTTAACAAGTGTAGCTTTTAATGATTTTGAATCAATAACTTGTTTTGCTAAATCGCTACCTCTTGTTCCTTTATCGTTATTTACAATAGCAATAGGCAAATTATCCATATTTCCACTACCATATGGATTCCAATAAGCTTTCAAATAGAAGAAACTATAAATAAATGGTATAAGTAATACAACTGCTAAAACAACATACTTAAAATTATCTTTTTTCTTTTTCATAATAAACCCTCCTAATTAAATAATCCTTCTTTTAATATTAAAGTAACCTCACTTGATATTTCCTCTTCGTTTAGTTCACCATCATATTCAAAAAGCAATGATACGTATAACTTATAAATAATAAAAGCCATTAATTTTGGATTGCATTTTTTTATGTTTCCAACCTCTATTTCTTTTTCAAGTTTTCTTTTTATGTAATCCATAATTTCATTATCATACTTTTCGAGTAGAGAGTGACAATATAGAAGATCTTTTTCATTGGAGATTGCTTTTAACAATTGACTTTCTTTTCTATAGTTTAATGTATAGAAAAGCATTTTGCTTACTTTTTCAATGAAAGGTAAGTCTTTTTTTTCTCTTTTTTCTATTTCTTTTTTAATTTTTAATAATTCTTCATCGATGAAATATTGAAATAGAGCACTCTTATCTTTAAAATAAGAATAAATTGTTTTTTTTGTTACATTTGCTTCTTTAGCAATTTCTTCCATAGAAACCCTTGTATAGCCATACTGTGTAAATAACTTTCTTGCTGTATTTATAATTGTTTCCTTTTTATTCATCATCTCACCTCTATACCAATACACCATTTCGGTATACCAGTATAGTATATGCTTGTTCTTGTAATTTGTCAACAAAAATCGCAAAAAAATATTATTTTTATTAAAAATTTTAATTGTTGTTATATAATAAGGATAAGATTAGGAGAAAAAATATGAAATTTTGTTATTACAATCCAGTAGAGGAAAAAGGTGGTTGTGTCGCTAGAGCTTTAAGCAGGGCTTATCAGTTAGACTATAAACAAGTGAAAGAAGAGTTAATAAAGCTTAGTCAAGAGTTAAATTATGATGATTATAGGGAACTAGAAGTTTTTGAAAGTTATATGCTTTTTAGGGGAGCTTCTATTTTATCCGGATGGGAAAATCTTTGTATAAAAGATGCAAGTTTTGACAATAATACTTATGTAGTCTTTGCATATAAAGATGATTTTTATCATTTATTATGTATTTGCGATAATACAGTATTTGATAAAAGAGAGGACGTCTTGGATTTAATTGTATTAAAGGTTTATAAAATATGAAGTTTTTGTGAAAATTAGCACTCAACTATTGCAATTGCTAAAATAAGTGCTATACTATAATTGTAAAAAGAAAAAGATAAAGCTTTTTACATGTGCATTCAAGGTGTCAACACATAAAAAGAAAGGAAGATGATAGTTATGATGATGGTACCAAGAAGAGGAGAATTTGATATTTTTGATGATATGTTTCATGATGCATTCTTTAATGAACCAAAGAATAAATTAATGAAAACAGATATAAAGGAAAAAGAAGATAAATATGTAATTGATGTCGATTTACCAGGATATGATAAGTCAAATATCAACGTAGAAGTAGAAGATGGATATTTAAATATTCATGCTAAAACGGATAATGAAAAAGAAGAAGAACAAGAAGGAAAATTTGTTCGAAAGGAAAGATACGTTGGAGAATGTTCTAGAAGTTTCTATGTAGGAGAAGAAATTGAAAGTGAAGATATTAAAGCTACATTTAGAAATGGTACATTAAGTTTAGAAGTACCTAAAAAAGAACCTAAGAAAGAACTTCCAGAAAAGAAATATATAGAAATAGGTGATTAAGAAGAGCTCACATAGTGAGCTTTTTTTATTACGATTCAATTTGACTTACTAAATTTAGAAGCGATATAATTGTAATAGAAAGAAGGTAAAGGTTTATGAAAATTTTAATTATCTCCGATATACATGGTTCTTTGTATTACGCAAAAGAAATTCCTAATATTTTAAAAAGAGAGCAAGCGGATAAAATAATTTTGTTAGGAGATCTTTATTATCATGGGCCTAGAAACCCTCTTCCAAAAGAATACAATCCAATGGAAGTGTGTAAGATTTTAAATACTTATAAAGATAAATTACAAGTAATAAGAGGAAATTGTGATGCTTTAGTAGATGAAATGATTTCAGATTTTGCATTTTTAGATCATTCTATACTAAAAATGAATAACCATACTATTTATTTTACACATGGCCATAAATATAATAAGGAACATTTACCAAAAGAAAAAATCGATATTTTAGTTTATGGGCATTTCCATACTGGATTTATCAAAGAAGAAAATCATATTATTTTTGCTAATCCTGGATCCTTATCTTTACCAAAGGAAAATACAAAGCATTCCTATTTGGTATTAAAAGAAGATAAGCTTATATTAAAAGACGTGGATGGTAAAGTAATACAAGAGAAAGATATATAAAAGGAGAGAAGAAAATGAAAGAAATAAAGGAATGCAATGGATTTAAAGATTTAAGAATTGTAGATAATTTTTACCAAACTTCGAGTTTTTTCCCAATGCCAACTACAGAAATTGCTACATTAGATGAAGAAGGTAATACAAATATTGGTTCTTATTCTTTATGTTTTCCTTACTATATAGCTGGTAAGGATTACTATGCTATGATTTTATGTTGTAGGAATAGTTCCAATACAGCTAAAAATATATTAAGAACAAAAAAGTGCGCTATTAATTTTATCACAGATGAAAAAAAATATTTTAAAGAAGCGGTACGTTTAGGTTATCCTGGTGAGACGACAAAAGAAAAGATGAAAGATACGATTTTTACACTTGTTGATGGAATAAGAGCAAAAGAAAATAAAAAAGAAAAGTATCCAAAAATTATAAAGGAAGCTTTTCAAGTGTTTGAATGTACTTGGGTAGATGAATTAGACAATGCAAGTGAAGATAAAGTTCAGGATGAGTATTTACCACCTTATCATCAATTCAATGGTATTACTAGTCAGTTTGGGGCACACTTCATTTTAAAAATAGATCATATACTTATGAAACCAAAATACTACAATGCTATTGTTGATGGAGTAGATTGTTTTTCTTTTCCACAAGTGCCTGTTGATTACGGATATAGAGATAATAAAAATTTTTGGTATACCAAGTTTAAAAGACCTCATAAAGAACCAATTCCAAAAAGCAAAGGTATTAGCTTAGATACGGTTAAGTACGCCGCTTCTCGTATTGACCCTGATGTAAAATTCACAGATGAAGCTTGTAGTAGGTTGGTGAAAGTACCAAGAGTATTTCTAAATACAGTATTAAAAGGCTGTGTTAGTTGGGCTAAGGAAAACCATGTACATTTAATTACAGAAAAAGAAATGGAAATCATTCAAGATAAAAGAAATAAAGAGAAAAAATAATGGATAAAATAACAGAAAATTTATTGTCTTGGTATAATGAAAACAAAAGAGATCTTCCTTGGCGAAGAACGAAAAATCCCTATTACATTTGGATTAGTGAAATTATGCTTCAACAAACAAGGGTAGAAGCTGTAAAAGTTTATTATAGGATTTAGCAAATATAGAAGAAGATGACCTTTTAAAACTATGGGAAGGTCTCGGATATTATAGCCGAGTACGTAACATGCAAAAAGCCGCTAAACTTTTAATAGAAGAAGGAAAAAGCACATTACCCAATACCAAAGAAGATTTACTAAAACTTCCAGGTATAGGAGAATATACAGCAGGTGCTATTTTATCTATAGCGTATTTAAAACCTACTGTTGCTATCGATGGAAATGTTTATCGTATACTTAGTCGTTACTATATGATTTATGATTCCATCTCTAAAAAGAGTAGTTATGTTGTATTTGAAAAGAAAATGAAAAAAATTCTGTCCAAAGAAAAACCAGATGATATGGTACAAGCATTTATGGATTTAGGAAGTAGTATTTGTGTACCTAAAAATCCTAAATGTGAAATG
>CAZWZO010000002.1:0-15793 GCA_964638525.1 uncultured Muribaculaceae bacterium
AAACGGAAAATTCGTTGGATACAGTGTACCTAAGGTTTCTGGTATAGATTATAGTGGACTTTTTTCTAGAAGCATGTCTTTAAAAAAGGCCAATAAGATTTATTTTGATTTATATTTCAATGTGAAGTATTACGAAAAGAATTGTGATTTTGTTTTTTCTGATTTAGCGACAAATGGGGATATTCTTTATCATCCACTTGAAGAAAAAAGCACGATTATTGATGTAGATAGTATTGCTACACCGGAGCTTTCTGCTTTTGTTACTTCTACTATGATAGATAACACCTATGCTTCTCTTTCTTCTGATTTTAGAAGATTAAAATTGATCCAAGATAAAAAAGGAAAAGTAGATCGAGCCATTCTTTATACCGATAAATTTTATGATAAAGTGAATGGGTCCTTTACGAAAAAGGTGAATGATCTTTCTTTATCGGTTCTTTATTTTTCTTCTATTACAGGGTTTAACTTTATGACAGAGGAGTTAAGAGATAAAGAAAACTTCTTGGATCACGTAGCGTATACTCTTATAAGAACAGGACTAAGTGAGCAAGATTTGTTTGTAGAAAACACTTTAAATCTTTTAGATAAAAATAAACAAGAAGAGGAAAAATTCTTGCCTAGTATATTGGCGTTAGAAGAAAAATATGAATTACTAGAATTACCAAGTTATCGATCAGGCAAAAAATTAAGAAAGTTTATAGAAAGAAGAGGATAGTATGGAAAAAGTAGATTTAGAAAAAGTAAGTTCAAGATTAAGAGCTTATTTAAAAAGAAAAACATTTATTAAAGGAGCGTCTTGCATTGACAATGATTCTCTTGATTTATTAAAAAGACAAATAAAGGAAGAAGCGGTTACTCCTGATGATTTAGCAAGTAAGCTTTCCTTTAGAAACACATTTTTCTTTTCTGAGTTTTTGTATAAAGAAGATAAGGGACTCTTCATTTATGATGATGGTTTTCGTTCTTATTTCTTAGCTTATGGTGGAGGAGATCACTATGAAAATATGTGCATTGGATGCTTAGATAAAGACAACCTATATTTAGTAAGAGAAAATTATCCATCTTCTTCTCATATTGATTTTATTGTTGCGAAGAATGGTAAAACTTCTATGACAGGTTTTTGTGAATTCGAAGAAAGAACACTTAGTGAAGAAGAGTATGAGTGCTTGGAATTTGCAACCGATGCTGTAGTGGTATTCAATGCAGTTATAGAAAAGGCTTTGGATAAGGATCGTACGCTTTGTAGCTCCCTTACAAAAGTTTTTCAATATAACAAAAAAAATTAAGCATAGAAATATGCTTTTTTTCATGCCTTTTGGTT
Organism: uncultured Muribaculaceae bacterium; assembly: GCA_964638525.1. Lineage (GTDB taxonomy): Bacteria > Bacillota_I > Bacilli_A > RF39 > UBA660 > CALVUP01. The sequence continues at coordinate 1,322 of CAZWZO010000002.1, forward strand.
TCAAAAATTCCCACTTAATGGTATACTAGTACTAGAAGATAGGGAGGATGGAATATGTATAGTAATTTATTTAAGAAAAAAGAATATGAAGAGATTCGAGCTTATTATAAATGGCTTATTGAACTAACACAGGATAAATATTTTGTTGGACCTACAAACGAATGGATCTTGGATAATTACTATTTAATTCGAGAGGTTTACAATCGTTTTTCTTTGATCAAAAGAAATTATAAATTTAGAGGTGTTTTAGAAAAATGTGATCAAGTAAAGCATATGTTAAACAAGATTTTAAAACGTTACCATTATGAAATTGATCTTTCTATTTTAGAAAAAGAAATGAATCGTTATCAAAAAAACTATAATTATTATTTTTCTTATGAAGAGATTGATGCGGTACCTTATGTTCTTTTCTCTTTATTGTTGAAGCAGATTAATGAAATTGCAAGTGAAGAAAAAGAAAAATTAAAGGAATTCCTTCTAGCAGATGAACTGGTAGAAAAACTTACCAAAAAGCATTACAAACATCATGAAAAAATCGAAATTTCTTCAATCTTTCCTTCCTTTTTGTTTTTGAAAAAAAGACCTTATTACGTTTATCGTTTGAATGAGAGATTTCAAGAAATCGGTTTTGTGTTTCGTCATGGATTTAAAGATTTTAATGAAGTTTTAGAGAAAAATTCCATTCATATTAAGGATATAATCGAAAAGAAACATAAACAAGAAATTAAAAATAACATTGCTATTACGCATGTCTTTGTTTCCCTAAAGAAGGCTTTAGAATTAGATAGTTGTGCTTTATACAAACGAGTAAGTTATATTGAAAGAGAATTGGAATTTGATACTGTTTATAAAAACATGAGTGAAGAGACGAAAACAATGTATCGTGATAAAATCATTAAAGACAGCAAAGAAGAAAGGACCGATGAATATAGTTATACGCATCATCTCATGATCGAAGCTTTGAAAAAGAAAAAACATATTGGTTTTTATTTGTTTTATAATAAAAATTATAAGCCAAGACGAATTTTTTATGTTACGTTTCTTCTACTTTTTACAACCGTTATCTCTTATATTTTGGGAGCGCTTTTATTTAAATCGAGTGTAGTAGGTTTTCTTCTTTTGTTCTTCTTAGTAAGTGAAATCACCATTAAGTGTTTTCAAAAATTTGTAAGTTATTTTCAAAAGCCTTCTATTCTTCCTAAGATGAATTATATAGAGGGACTTCCTAGCTCTTGTAAGACGATGATGACAATACCAACTATTGTAAAAAGCAAAGAAAAAATGGAGAAAATGTTTAAAAAACTAGAAGAATTCTACTTGGTAAACAATACGGATTATTTATATTTTACTTTGCTTTGTGATGGCTCAGAAGAGTCTAAAAAAGAGATGGATTTTGATAAAGAAATATGTGAATATGGTAAGAGTTTATGTGCCTCTTTAAATAAAAAATATAAGAAGAATATTTTCTTTTTTGTGTATAGAAATCGTTTTTATAATACATCTATGCATTCTTATTTAGGATACGAAAGAAAAAGAGGGGCTTTAACGGATTTAAATCGTTTGCTTTTAAAGAAGTATTCTAAAGAACAAATAAAAAAGTATTTTCGATATGAAAATTTATCTTCTTTTAAAGAAAAAATAAAGTATGTAATTACTTTAGATACGGATACAGATTTGGTTTTAAATACAGCGTTGAATTTAGTTGGCACAATGAATCATCCGTTGAACCATCCTGTATATAATAAAGAAAAAACAAAAATTATAGAGGGCTATGCGCTAATACAGCCTAGAATCAGCATGGACATTGAATCGACCAATAAATCTATTTATTCACAAACTTTCGCAGGCGTGGGTGGATTTAGTGTCTATAACTCTACGGTGAGTGACTTTTATCAAGATTATTTTCATGAAGGAAACTTTGTAGGAAAGGGAATTTATGATTTAGAAGTATTTGATCATATTTTAGGTAATCTTTTCCCTGAAAATTTAATATTAAGTCATGATTTATTGGAAGGTTTATTTTTAAGATGTGGAAAGGCTACGGATATTGAATTTATCGATGATTTTCCAAGTAGTTATCAAGTAGATACCACTAGACAAGAAAGATGGGCTAGGGGAGATACCCAAATTTTACCTTATTTAAAAGGAAAGATTAAAAAAGAAAATACAACGATTAAAAATCCACTTAATTTAATTGAAAAATTTAAGATTTTTGATAATATCCGTCGTATGTTTGTTTACTTTGCTTTTGTACTTGTTCTTCTTTTGAATACAGTACTTTCTAAAAATCCTTACTTTACTCTTTTGTTTTTATTCTTCGTTCTTCTTACTTCTAGTATTCTATCTCTTTTCTTTCATATTCATTTGCGATTTGGTAATGAAAAGAAGCAAAAATACAAACATCATGAAAACGTAATGTATGGGAAAAAAGCAACAGCTTTACAGAATTTTATTTCTTTTATTACGATTCCTTATACAGCTTATTTATATATGAAAGCTTTCTTTACTTCTATTTATCGTATGTTAATCAGCAAGGAAAAACTTTTGAGTTGGCTTACAGCAGAAGATGCGGAGAAAAAGACAAATAATTCTTTGACAAGTTATTTTAAGAAGTTCTTTGTAAATGATATCTTTGTTTTTTTACTTCTTATTCTTACAATCTTAACAGATTCTTCTTTTTTACTTCCTACTCTTTTACTTTGCTTATTCTTTATGAGTGCACCTTTTGTGTTAAATTATGTAAGTACTTGTAAAATAGAAGAAAAAACGTTAAGTGAGAAAAAGAACGAGGAAATACGTCTTCTAGCAAAAGACACTTGGAAATATTTTGATACATTCTTAAAAGAAGAATACAATTATTTGATTCCAGATAATTATCAAGAAAATAGAAAGCATCCTGTTGATTTAAAGACTTCTCCTACTAATATTGGTTTTTCTCTTACCGCCATTGTATCCGCGTATGAACTTGGTTTTCTTTCTTTAAACAAAGCATTAGAAAAGATAAGTAAAGTTATCGATACGGTAGAAAAGCTAGAAAAAGTAGCAGGACATTTATACAATTGGTATGATATTAAAACGTTAAAAGTAAAAATGCCGTTTGTAATTTCTTCAGTGGATAGTGGTAACTTTGTGGCGTGTTTACTTGTTTGTCGTGAGTTTGCTTTTAAAAATAAAGATATAAAATTGACAAACCGCTTGGATAAATTGATTCAAAAGACAAACTTTAAAATGTTATATACAGATAAAAATGTGTTTAGTGTTTCTTATGATACAAAAGAAGCAAAGCTTAGTGAGTACAATTATAATAAGTTTGCGAGTGAGTCTAGGTTGCTTGGTTATGTAGCAATTGCTCTAAGACAAGTTCCAATTAAACATTGGCTTTCTTTAGATAAAACTCTTACAAAATATAAAAATAGAAAGGGTCTTGTTTCTTGGTCAGGTACTTCTTTTGAATATTTTATGCCGTTTTTGTTTATGAAAAATTATAAGAATACTCTTTTGGACGAGAGTTACTATTTCGCTTATTTTTGTCAAAAGGAATATATGAATCAAATCGATGCACATATGCCTTTGGGAATAGCTGAATCTGCTTATGGCTCTATGGACGAAGAGGGGAATTATAAGTATCGATAGTTTTCTACTCCTTATTTGAAACTACAAAATGATATGCATCCTAGAGTAGTTGTTTCTCCTTATAGTTCTTTTATGGCTTTGGAATTGTATCCAAATACGATTTATTCAAACTTAGAAAAGTTCAAAAAACTAAATATGTATGGCAAGTATGGCTTGTATGAAGCTTATGACTATGACGCTAAAAAGAAAGTAGAAGCTTATTTTGCTCATCATCAAGGCATGCTTTTAGTGGGACTTACCAATTATTTAAAACAAGATGTAATTAAAGATTATTTTCATAGTAATATAAACATGCATGCCTATGAAATGCTTTTAAAAGAAAAAGTAAATATCAATGCACCAATTGATTTAAATATGAATGCTTATAAGAATTATAATTTTGAAAGGGAAAGGGTCGCAAATGATATCCGTGTTGTTTCTACTTTAAACGATACTGCTAATTTTGGTGTGCTTTCTAATGGTAAGTATTCTTTACTTATCAATGATCGTGGAGATGGATTTAGTAGGTATAAGGACATTCAGATCAATCGTTACCGAAAAATAAGCAATCAAGATTATGGTACGTATCTTTATATAAGAGATTTAAATACCAAGAAAGTTTGGTCAAATACCTATGCACCTACTTATCAAACTCCAGATAAGTACGAGGCTGTTTTTGCAACGGATCGAATTAAGTTTATTCGTGAAGATGATCATTTGGTTACGAAAACGGAAATGATTGTTGTTAAAAACCATAATGCAGAAATAAGAAAATATACTTTCCAAAATAATAGTGATCAAGTGAAAAATTTAGAACTTACTTCTTATCAGGAAGTAGTTTTAGATAAAAACATTGCTGATATCAATCATCGTACTTTTAACAATTTATTCATTCATAGTGAAATCGATGAAGAAAACGATGCTTTGGTTGTTTGCCGTAGAAATAGGGAAACATTTAAAGAAAATTATGCTTTTTCTCGTATGTTGGATTTAAACACCTCTTTGCCTTCTGTTTTCTTAAGTGAAAGGGAAGCATTCATTAAACGTGGGAATGATTTAAGACATCCTGCATACTTGTATGAGAAAAAAACGGGTATAATAAGTAAAACACAAGTGGGTACCAATATCGATCCAATTATGGCTATAACGAGAAACATTCGTATTGAACCAAATGAAAAGAAAGAGATTTATTTTATTTCTGGATATGCAAGAAGTAAAGATGAAATCAATGATATTTTAAAAGACTTAAACGAGAAACATGAGTTAGAAGAGGCTTTCTACTATGCGACGCTTGCTAATAATGAAAATACGAAGTTACTTCATTTAGAGGGTTACGAGATGCGTACGTATAATTCTATGCTTAATTATATTTATCAAACTTCGAAAGTATTTATTAATAAAGATCGCATAGATTTGCTTAGTAAGAATAGTTTGGATCAAAGAGGATTGTGGAAGTTTGGTCTATCAGGAGATTTACCTATTTTACTAGTAAATATTCAAGATTTTTCTTCTTTGGGATTTGTAAAAGAAATTTTAAAGTCCTACCTTTATTTTAAAAATCGTTCTATTTTTATTGATCTTGTTTTATTAAATAGTGAACAGGAAGAATATAGTGAAATTATAAAAAAAGAAATTGATTTAGAACTGTATCGTATGCGTACTTTATTTGCTATTGATCAGTTGCCTGGTAGAATCTTTCTAATTGATAAAAAGAACGTCTCAAGCGAGGAAGAGGTTCTTTTGAATCTAGTAGCACGTATTAAATTTGATACTAGATGGGATACTTCTTTGCACGAATCTATGAAAAAAATTGAACAAGAAAGTGAAATTTTAGATTTGAATAAAGAAGAGTATGTTTTCTCCTATCCATCAAGTATTGATCCAAAAAAACTACAATATTTTAATGGTTACGGTGGCTTTGATAAAGAGAAAAGCCAATATGTAATTACAAGTGAAAATACAAAAACTCCTTGGTGTCATATTGTATGTAACGAAAACTTTGGAACCATTATGACGAACTCCATGTGTGGATTTAGTTATGCTTACAATAGTGGTATGTATAAAATATCGACTTGGACAAATGATATTGTTGTAAATGATCAAACCGAAGGTGTTTTAATCAATCATAAAAAACTTCGTCCTTCTATTAGTAAGTATGGTTTTGGTTTTATAGAATATTTGATCAATACAAAAGAATACATTTTGGATGTAGAAGTATCCGTTTCCAAAAACGACTTAGTTAAACTTTATAAATTAAAAATAAAAAATATAAGTGGTAAAAAACTACCTTTAGATGTTTCTTTCTTTATCAATCCTACATTGGGTGCCATGAGTGAAAAGACAAATCGTTATATATTAAGTGAAGGGGGAAAGAATTACTTATCTATGCGAAATGTTTATACACCTTACTTTTCAGATAAAATTGTTTTTCTAACTTCAAGTGAAAAAATTGATTCTTATGAATACAACCAAGTAACCAAAAAAGAAATCACATCAAAGATTGTTATTGAAAAAGAGGAAAGTTATGAAATGAGTTTTACACTTGGTGTAAGTGACGAAGGAAAAAATATGGTAGAGTACTTAGCTACAAAGTATCAAGATGAAAAACAAGTAAAGAAACAGATGCGTCTTACTAAAAAGTCTTGGGAGGAAAAAATGTCTATTCTAAAAGTTTCTACTCCAGATACTCGTTTCGATTTTATGATGAATGGTTGGTATTTATATCAAACTTTGGCTTCACGTTTACAAGCAAAAGCAGGCTTTTATCAAGTAGGAGGAGCTTTTGGTTTTCGAGATCAGCTTCAAGATGCAATGAATGTTTGCACGGTTTTTCCAGAAATCACTCGTAAGCAAATCTTGAATAATGCTTCTCATCAATTTAAAAAAGGAGATGTATTGCATTGGTGGCACAGTATAAATCATTTTGGACTTAGAAGTCGTTATAAAGATGATTATTTGTGGTTGCCTCTTGCTACAAGTGAATATATAAAAATAACAAACGATTACTCAATTTTAGAAGAAGAGGTAAGTTTTGTAGAAGCAAGAGAATTAAATGAAAAAGAACAAGAGGCTGGTATGGAATACAGACATACAGAAGAAAAAGAATCGTTGTTTTCTCATCTAAAATTGTCCTTAGATTATTCCTTAGATAATCTCGCAGACAATGGTCTTCCTTTAATGGGAGGAGGAGATTGGAACGATGGAATGAATCGAGTTGGGATTTTAGGAAAGGGCTCGAGTGTTTGGCTTGGATTCTTCCTATATATAAATTTAGAAAAGTTTATTTCTTTTACAAAAGATTACGATTTAAATATAAATGTAAGCAAGTATGAAGAGGCAAAAGAAAAACTGGAAAAAGCGTTGGACAAATGCTTTGAAAAGGAATATTATTTAAGAGCTTTCTATGATGATGGTGAAAAAATGGGTTCCATGGAAAACGAAGAATGTAAAATAGATTTAATTTCTCAAGCCTTTGCGATTTTAAGTGGTATTTCGAAAGAGAAAACAGAAAAGGTATATTCTTCCGTTGAAAAGTACTTAGTGGATTTGGATTTGAAAATCATTAAACTATTAACACCAGCCTTTAGTGGTACCAAATCTCCTTCGCCTGGTTATATTGCTGGATATCCAGAAGGAATTCGTGAGAATGGTGGACAATATACACATGCGACGGCTTGGTATATTCTAGCGCTTCTAAAAATGGGAAAAACAAATAAAGCGTATGAGTATTATCAAATGATTAACCCAATTGAAAGAAGCAAAACGAAAGAAGAAGCAGATATTTATGCGATTGAACCTTATGTTGTTTCTGCGGATATTTATAGTAACAAAGATAAAAAAGCTCGTGGTGGTTGGAGTTGGTACACGGGTTCTGCTGGATGGTATTATAGAGTTGGTTTAACGGAAATCCTTGGTTTTAAAAAACGTGGAAATAAACTATTTATAGAGCCAAACAATCCATTTGAAAGCTACAATATAACTTATCGTTATTTAAATAGTATTTATGAAATTCATGTAGAAAAAGGAAAAGAAAAGAAAATTTATGTGGATAACAAGCAGGTAGAGGAAATAGAATTAATTGATGATAATAAAACACATCAAATCTCAGTAATAGTAAAGGAGTCGTTATGATAAAATATGATTTTAAAACGTATAACAAAATAGATATAGATAAATACTTGCCTTCTTATATGGAAAAAAAAGAAAGTATTTTAGAAAAGTTAAGTAAAGAGAAAATGACAGATTGGTTTGATTTAGACCGTTGTATAAGCAAAGAGGAGGTAGAAAAAATTCTTTCTACCGCTTCTCTTATACGAAAAAAAGAGGTTTTCTTAGTAATAGGAATAGGAGGTTCCTATTTGGGAGCGTATAGTTTTATAAAAGCTTTTTCTCCTTATTTTCCTTCGAAAGAGAATCCGTGTGAAGTTTTATTTGCAGGGTATTCTTTATCCTCTTCTTATTTAGATGAGTTACTTACTTATTTAAAGGATAAGGATGTAGTTGTAAATTTCATTTCTAAGAGTGGTTCTACACTTGAAGCGAGTCTTGTCTTTGAGAAAGTATATGCTTTACTAAAAGAAAAGTATGATAACTTAGAGGACCGTGTTATTATTACTACGGATAAAGATAGTCCACTTTCTTCTTTTGCAAAAGAAAAGCATTTTCCTTTGTTTTTCATTCCTAAAAATATAGGAGGAAGATACTCTGTATTTACACCTGTTGGCCTTTTACCGATGGCTGTTTTTGGAATCGATATAAAAGAAGTGTTGCAGGGAGTAAAAGAAGGAAAAGAAGATTTAGATCAAGCTTTCTATTATGCTATGATTCGTGATATTTTGTATAAAGAAGGAAAGAAAGTAGAATCTTTTGGTGTATATGAAGAAAAATTACTTGCCTTTACGGAATGGTTAAAGCAATTATTTGGAGAAAGCCAAGGAAAAGAAAAGAAGGGGCTTTTGCCTACAAGCGTATTAAATACAAGGGATTTGCATTCCTTAGGACAGTTTTATCAACAAGGAAGTCCTATCTTATTTGAGACAAATATTGAAATAGAAGAAACGAAAAATATAAACATAGAAAAGTACAAGAAAACTTTAGATCAAATTAATAGTTGTGCCCTTAAGAGTGTAGCTTTAGCGCATTTAAAGGATGAAGTGTATACAAACGTTATTACTATGGACCGTCTTACTTATCGTTCTTTAGCAAGACTTATGTACTTTTTTATGACTTCTTGTGCGATAGGTGGTTACTTCCTTTGTGTTTGTCCATTTGATCAACCTGGGGTAGAGGCTTATAAAAAATTATTAAAAGAAAGTATAGGTGAATAATATGAGAAGAACAAAAATAATTTGTACACTTGGTCCAGCTGTAAATAGTGTAGAGAAAATAAAAAACTTAATGTTAAATGGGATGGATTGCGCTAGACTTAATTTTTCTCATGGTACATTACAAAGTCATAAAGAAATATTAGATAAATTTAAAGAAGCAAGAGAAATACTTGATTTATCTATTCCGTTTTTACTGGATACAAAGGGACCAGAAATTCGTATTTCTCCCTTTTTAAATGATGAGATTACATTAAAAGACAATGATATTTATGTATTAGATACAAATGAAGAGTTAGGAGATATTTCTAGAAATAGTACAAGCTTTAAGGATTTATATAAGTATGTAAGTATTGGTACCAAATTATTGATTGATGATGGTAAAATTACAATGGAAGTTCTTGATAAAAAAGGAAAGGATATCATATGTAAAGTTATACACGGTGGGGTCGTTTCCAATAACAAAAGTATTGCTGTTCCTGATTTATCTATTCCTATGGAGTATATAAGTGAAAAGGATAAAGAAGATATCTTGTTTGGTATTAAAGAGAAAATGGATTATATTGCGACTAGTTTTACTCGTTCTTTAGAAGATGTACGTTGCATTCGAAAACTTTTAGATGAAAATGGTGGCGAGAAGGTAAAAATTATTAGTAAGATTGAAAATCATGAAGGAATTGCAAACTTAGATGAAATCATTGAAGCCAGTGATGGAATTATGGTAGCAAGAGGAGATTTAGGAGTCGAAACCTCTTTTAAAGAAATTCCAAAATTACAAAAAGAAATTATTGCTAAATGTAATAAAAGTGGAAAAATCGTTGTTACTGCTACACAAATGCTTGAATCTATGATTCATTCTAATGTACCTACTCGTGCTGAAGTAAGCGATGTAGCAAACGCTATTTATGATAAAACAAGCGCTATTATGTTATCTGGAGAAACCGCTATGGGGGATTTCCCAATCGAAGCTGTGAAGATTATGAGTGAAATCGCAACAGAAATTGACGAAGGAATCGAATACAAAATGAATTTAGAACGAAACGGAGCTTTACTTGAAAAAAACAAAGTGAACGCCACTTGCATAGCAGCTTGCAGTGCAGCCAATTACTTAAATGCTAAGGCTATTGTAGTGGTGACTTATTCTTCTAAAACAGCAAATCTTATTTCGGATTTTAGACCAAGTTGTCCTATTTTGGCTTGCGTAGTCGATCCAGTTGGACAAAGACAAGCTAATTTAAGATGGGGAGTGAAGCCTTATAAAGCAACCGTTGCAAAAACATCGGAAGAAATCATCGAATTGGCAAAGAGTATTGCTTTAAAATCAAAAGTTGTAAAAAAGGAAGATCCTATTGTTATTGTTTTAGGAACCGATCTTGGAAAACATAAAGAAAACAACGAAATTATTGTATGTAATTTATAATTGACTCTTCTTTTTCTTTATATTATAATTTAGATAGAGTAGAGAGGTGTGAAATGAAAGATTTTGTTAAAAACATGGTAATACTATTTGTATATTTATTCTTTTTAGGAACATTTAATTATTTGATTTTTACAACAGAAGGAACGTTAAAGATTATTGGTCTTTTTGTTATGATTCTATTCTGTATTAATCGAATTGTTATGACAATTAAAGAGTTCTTTGAAGAAGTGCCATCTAGGATGGAAAAATACTTAGATATCGTTTTAGCAATACTAGGAATTGTTATTTTCTATATTGTAATACTTAACTTATTCTTTGAATCTATGAATATGTTATCTTTCCTATTATCGGCATTATACTTAATATTAGTTGTCTTTATTTTGATTTTCTTAATAAAAGATTTTAAAAAGAAAAAATAAGAGAAAAGGATTTGTAAAAAGTGGTAGGTTTCTACTGCTTTTCTTTTGCATTTTTATAAGGAATATGGTACAATAAGAAACTGAACTTACAAGTAGGACCTAGAAAAAAACAAAAGAAATATGTAATGGTATAGGGGTGTAAATATGAGTTATATCGAAGTGAAAAATTTAAAGAAAATATATAAAATGGGAGAAATAGAAATTAAGGCCGTTGATAAGGTAAATTTTTCTATTGAAAAAGGAGAACTTGTTGTTGTACTTGGACCAAGTGGTGCGGGAAAGACAACAATTTTAAACATTTTAGGTGGAATGGATACTTCTAGTGGTGGAAGTGTAGTTGTAGATGGAAAACATGTTGAAAAACTATCTAGACGAGAACTTATTAATTATCGTCGTTACGATATTGGTTTTGTTTTTCAGTTTTATAACTTAGTACAAAATCTTACAGCATTAGAAAACGTAGAACTTGCTAGTCAAATTTGTATTCATCCATTAGATGCTTCTGAAGTTATGAGGGAAGTAGGATTAGAAAAAAGAAAGAACAATTTTCCTGCTCAACTTTCAGGTGGGGAACAGCAAAGGGTAGCGATTGCAAGGGCCATTGCTAAAAACCCTAAGATACTTCTTTGTGATGAACCAACAGGAGCTCTTGATTCCAAAACCGGAAAAAGTATTTTGGAATTATTACAATCTACAGCTAGAAAAATGGGAATGACCGTTATTATTATTACCCATAACTCTGTAATTGCTGATATTGCAGATAAGGTTATTACTGTAAAGAATGGTACGATTGAAGATATCATTGTAAATAAAAAACCAACAGATGCTAAGGATATTAGCTGGTAGGTAGATTATGAGATTATTATTAAAAGAAGCGTTAAAGAAAATACGTTTGACTTTTGGTCGATTTCTATCTGTATTTTTTATTGTTGCTTTAGGTGTTGGTTTCTTTGCAGGAATAAGAAATACATCGGATGATATGCTTTATACAGCAGCATCCTATTACGAAAAGGAAAATCTAATGGATTTGCGTTTGGTTAGTACATTAGGTTTTACAGATAAAGATAAAGAATATGTAGAGAAGATTGATGGGGTAAAACAAGTGGAAGTAAGTTACTACTTAGATTGCTTAGAAAGTAGTAATGCCATTCGTGTTATGGCTATGCCAAAAGAAGTAAATAAATTTACTATAGTTGCAGGTAGAATGCCTAAAAATAATCATGAAGTTTTAGCGGATAGTACGAAGTATAAAGTAGGGGATAAACTTACTCTTGATACAAAAGATTTAAAAGAAACGGAAGTAGAAGTAGTAGGACTTGTTAAATCTCCTATGTATATTCAGTTTAATAACAAAGGTACAACTTTAATTGGTAATGGTAAAATTTATGCTTATATCTATACGAACGAAGAGAACTTTAATTTGAGTGTTTATACGGTTATGTATATAAAAGGTACAAATACATCTAAATTACGTGCCTATACGGATGCTTATCAAAAAGAAGAAGAAAAATTACAAAACACGTTGAACGATCATTTGGAAGAGTTAAAGACAAGAAGATATGAAGAAGTAAGAAAACAAGCCCAAGATAAGATTGATGAGGCTTACAACAAAATACAAGAAGAAGAGAATAAAAATAAAGCAAAATTAACCGACGCGAAAGCTACATTGGATCGTTCTCTTACAACTTTACAAAAGAAAGAAAAAGAATTAAATGAGAAGGAACAACGTTTTAATGCCGAAATAAAGGCCGCTAGGAAGAAACTAGAAGATGCCAAAAAGACATTAAGTGAAAACGAAAAGAAATATCAAGACTATAAAAAACAATACGACCAGTATAAGCAATATATAGATTATATAAAATATATTTACTCTTATGATAAATTTCCAGATATCAAAAATATGACCTATGAGGAAATGATTGATTATCTAAAAAACTTAAGCAAAGAGGATTTGGATGCCTTTTTAGAGTACGTTAAAAATGGAAAAGATAATATAGAACTTCCAAATATTGATTATACAAATAAAGAGGAAGTTAAGAAGTATTTAGATAGTTTGTTTCATAATGAAATTATGGATGAGATAAAAGATAAGATTGATTTTAAGAGTGATAAGGATATATTAACACAATTAAAAGAGATTATTACAGATATAGAGAAGAAGCTTTCGGATGCGAAAAATCAAATTGATGCCGCAAAGAAAACAATTCGTGAGAGTGAGGCTTTATTAAATCAAAAAGAAAAGACTTTAAAAGAATCTATAGCGGATGCAAAGACAAAAATAAAGAATGGTTATAGTCAAGTAGAAGAAGGATACGCTACCTATAATTATAATTACAACTTGTTTCAAGTAAAGTTTAAAGACGCTTATAAAAAACTTGAAAAAGAGGCTAAGAAGATTGATGAAATTGAAAAACCAGACATTTATAACTTTACAAGAGAAGATAACGCTGGGTATGAAGATTATAAATCCGATGCTATTCGTGTAAATAATATTTCTAAAGTTTTCCCTGTATTCTTTTTACTTGTTGCAGCTTTAGTATGTTTAAATACAATGAGTCGTATGGTAGAAGAAGACAGAGGACAAATGGGTATTTATAAGTCTCTTGGTTTTAACAATCGTCAGATTTTATTAACTTATATTTTGTATGTTGCATTTGCAACAATATTTGGATCACTTGTTGGACTTGCCCTTGGATGCAGTATCTTACCTAGTGTTATTTACAACATATATAGTTTTATGTATATGCTTCCTAAATTACAATTTGATAACAACGTATTTACAATGGTTGCAACAACTATATTGATGTTTGTTGTTACTTTATCCATTACTTTATATGCTGCACTTTCTTCTTTGAAAGAATATCCAGCATCCTTACTTAGACCAAAAGCTCCTGCAAAGGGGAAAAAAGTGTTACTTGAAAATATTGGTTTTATTTGGAAGAGATTGAACTTTTCTTTCAAGGTTACAACAAGAAATATTTTTAGATATAAGAAAAGAATTTTTATGACCGTTGTTGGTATAGCAGGGTGTACGGCTCTTACTCTAGCGGGACTTGGTTTAAAAGACAGTATTACAGGTATTATTCGTATTCAATTTAATGATATTACGAAATATAGAGCTTTAACGGTTTTAAATGAGGCTTATTCCAGTATGCCAAGTGATACCAAAACACTTTTAGAAGAAAATGGATTAAAAGATCCAACTTTAATTTATCAAGAGTTGTATAGCTATAAGTTAAAAAATAAAAACAATGATGTATATTTGGTTGTACCAAGTGTAGAAAAAGAATTAAAAGAATACATTTCTCTACGTCATAGAACGGATAAAAAAGAGTTAAACTTTGATGATGATGGAGCGATTGTGACAGAAAAGATGGCAAATAATTTAAAGGTTTCTGTTGGAGACTTTATTACGATTTATGACACGAACAATAAACCTTATAAAATAAAAGTAAGTGAGATAACAGAAAATTATGCCTACAATTACGCTTATCTTTCTCCTAGTTACTATAAAAAGATCTTTAACAAAGATGTATCATATAATATGGTTATTAGTGGAGTAAAAAAGAATGTAATGAAGATAAAGCTAGTAAGAAGTTATTAGCAAGTGAAAAGGTATTAAATGTTACTTTTGTAAAAGATACATTAAAACAGTTTAATAACATGGTATCAAATTTAAACAAAATTGTATTTGTTA
>CAZWZO010000003.1:0-15668 GCA_964638525.1 uncultured Muribaculaceae bacterium
ATACCGTTTCTTCTACTAAAATAAATGATTTTTCTCCACCAAATGTTAAAATTACTCTTTTACCATCTTCTGTTTTTACGGTTTCCTCATTTGTTAACTTTGTTCCGTCCGGTAAATAAAGTGGATAAACGATATCATCAAGAGATGTTGTTGCTTCTTCTTTTTCTTTGTTTTTCTCCTCATCACTATCACTTGTAGAAGATTCTTCTTCTTTTACATCAATCAATTGATCTAAACTAAATTTATCTTTACTAAAATTTGCTTTTAAGTCCACATCCTTATAAACAAGTCGCATCATTACTACATTATTTTTGTCTACTACTTCTACTTGCTTTAAATTTCCGTTTTTATCCAAGTATACTTTTTGTTTTTTTAAATTATCATTATTTGGATAATTAACATTGGAAGTATAAATATAGTAATTATCCTTCTTTTCTACTTCTTTGGTATTATCGTTACTTAAATCGTTTACAATGGATTGAAGCAAATAAATTTGAGAATTGTTATTTGGCCAGTCGCTTTGAAATTTAAAACTTTTGTTTAATGATGGTGTTACTACATAAACACCATCTGTATTTCTTAGAATAATTTGTTCCTTATTGTTTGATTTATTTGTTAAACTTACTTTATAAAAATTATCTTTTTTATAGTTTACAATTACATCATAGTTATAAACATCTTCATTATTTACAAGTTCCAGTTGTCCTTCTATTTCATAACCTTTACTGTTTTCCACTTTCTTTTTTAAATCCTTATATAGTTTTTCCTCCGTTTTCTTAGAACAACCTGCTAAAGAAAAAATAAGTAAAAATGTTGTTACAAAAATTAAAATTTTTTTCATAAATCACCTCAAATTAACTTTCATTTAATTATATTGTTCATTTTTTTGATTATTCATGAATAATTTTATTTTTTTTGTTCATCTTAATAGTGAGTTAAAAAAGGAGGAAATAAAATGGAAACATTACAAAAAGTTGCTTTAGTACTTGTAATTATTGGAGCATTAAACTGGGGATTAGTTGGTTTGTTTGAATTTGATTTAGTAGCTTCAATATTTGGAAGTGCTACAAATATTATTGCCAAAATTGTATATATAATTATAGCAATTTGTGGAATTATCAATATTGGTATTCTATTTAAACATATAGAAGATTAAAAATACACTTCAAACGAAGTGTATTTATTTTAATTTTGAGGCAATTTCTCTTAGTTTTCTAAAGCGATGATTTAAACCAGACTTGGTTATTTTTTTATTTGTTTCCATACTTATAATTTCACTTAATTCTTGTAGGGAAGATTCTGGATATTTTAATCGAAATTTTACAATTTCTTGTAATCTTTCATCTAATAATTCCATTCCCATTTTTTCTTTAATTTTTTCTATGTCGCGTATTTGCTTCACTGCTGTTTCTATAATTTTATCCGTATTTGCTTGTTCACAATTGTTCAATCGATTGGTTTTGTTTTTTTGATCTCTTAATATACGAATATCTTCATAGTACATTACAGCCTTATAAGCCTGAATCAATTTAATAAAATCGCTTATTTTTTCAGCCTCTTTTAGATAAACCATATATCCTTTATCTCTAGTTAGAATCTTTGCATTTAAATCAAATTCATTTACCAATCTCTGTACAAAAACAGCTTCTTCTGGATAATCAATCAACAATTCCATATGATATCTAGATGTTTTAGGATCGTTGATACTTCCTTTAGCTAAAAAGACCCCTCGAATGTATGCTTTTTTATCTTCTTGGTCTTCCACTAAATAACTGTGAGGTTGATTTAATTTTTGGTTTTTTTCATCCACTATATTTAAATCTTTTAATATAAGATCCAAATTTGTATTTACTGTTAAAAGATATAAAGTATTTCGATTAAATTTAATATTTTTTGTAGCTTGAATCTTTACTTTTATATCGTAAATTTCCTTAAAAATAGTAATAATACGTTTAGCAACATTTGGGTTTTCTGTATTTAATACGAGTCTATCTTCATAAAAGGAAGCATTATTTCTAACGTATCCAGATAATTCTGCAATATATTCAGAACGACTATTGTTTATAGTTGAAATTTCATTTTTTATTTCTGTTGAAAATGACATTTATAACTCCATTATGTAGTTGAAAACTGCAACACTTAGTTTAATACTATCGTGTTTAATTGTACCGTCTTTTAAAGTAATAAAGTTACCAGCAATAACGTGTACACCTAGTTTTTCTAATTCTTCATAATCAACTACTACCAAATCTTTTTGTTCCTCTGTTGCGTATTTTTTTACTATTTCTTTATCAATTTTAGCGTTATTAACAATTACAGTATCAATTGTATTTTTTCCTAAGTAATGATTTAATAACTTAACATGATCACTTACTGTATAATTATCTGTTTCCCCTGGTTGTGTTACAACATTGCAAATATACATTTTTTTAGCCTCGGATTCTCGTACGGCTTTTTTTATTTCCTTACTAATAGCATGTGGCAAAATACTTGTAAATAAACTTCCCATACTGAATATAATCACATCGGCTTCTTTTATGGCCTTTAATACATCTGGAAGAACGTGAGGTTCTTCTTTATAATAAATTTTTTTGTATTTCTTGTGTGCTTCGGTAATGGCACATTCTCCTTCAATGATTTCTCCATCTACTGTCTTTCCTACTAAAGTTAAACAATCTTCTGATAGCGGTAAAACAGTATGCCTTACATCTAATAGTTTAGATATTTCTTCTATTGTTTTCTTTAAGCTTCCCGTTATTTCCAACAGCCCGGTAAATATCAAATTTCCAACTGCATGGTTGTTTAAATCACTTGTTGTATTGAATCGATATTCCATCAATTTTTTTATGTCTGGATCGATATTGGATAAATTGGTTATAACTTGTCTTATATCTCCAACAGCAGGAATGGAAAATTCTTGTCTTAGTTTTCCTGTTGAACTTCCATTGTCTGAAGTTGTGATTACGGCCGTAATATCTACTGGAAATTCCTTTAATCCTCTAAGCAAAAAAGATATTCCTGTTCCACCACCAAAGATAACTACTTTTTTATGCATAAAACCATCTCCTAATTGTTTATCTTAATTTTTTCACTATGTTCAGTGCAGCACAAGCTCCTTCACTTGCGGCTGTTATAATTTGATATACCCCTTTTTTTATACTATCTCCACAAGCATAAATGCGAGGGCTTGATGTCTCATAGTTCTCATTTACTAGTACGTATCCGTTTTCATCCGTTACTATAGAAGAAAGTAATTTTGTTTGGGCCTGTGTTCCGATAAACACAAAACACCCTTCTGCTGAAATATTAATTTCCTTGTTCTGTTTTTCTATAGTAATACTATTTAATTTTTCATCCTCTTTATTATATTTTTTTATTTTAGAATTAGTATAGATTTTTATATTTTCTGTTTCTTTTACTTTCTGAATTAAAGCCTCTTCTGCCTTGAAAGTAGCATTTTTATTAATAATGGATACTTCTTTACAAAAACGGGAAAGATAGGTTGCTTCTTCTAATGCACTTACCCCTCCACCGATTACTACTACAGCTTTATCTTTATATAAAGGTCCATCACAAATAGCACAATAGCTTACGCCTTTTCCTTCTAGTTGACGTTCTCCTTCTAATTTTAATTTTTTATTTTCTCTTCCCGTTGCAAGGATTACATAGTTTGCCTCATATTTGTTCTTTTGTGTTTTGATTTCTATCTTATTTTCTTGCTCTTTTATAGAAAGAGCTTCTTCCATTTTTAATTCAATATTTAAATGATTTATTTGTTTAAATAAATCCATAGCCAAGTCTGGTCCTGTGATAGAAGAATGTCCCAAATAATTTTCTATATTTGCAATTGTATTTAGTTTTCCACCTGGTGCATTTTTTTCTAAAATACATACTTTTTTTCCTGCTCTTTTTAAATAAATAGCGGCGGATACTCCAGCGGGTCCTGCGCCTATAATGATAACATCATATTTCATTCGTACTCTCCTCTCTATATAGATTTTTACTACTTTTTTTTCCGTTTGATTTTATTATTAGTAAAATTCCTGTTATAAATAGAAGCAAAGAAACAAACATAGCAATTTTGATTGGCCCAAGCATTAAACTATCTGTACGGAAATATTCAATAAAAAATCTACCAAAAGAATACCAAGATAAATAGATTCCTGATAAAGTACCCACTTTTAATTTCTTATTTTTTCTTACTATTAGTAATAAAATAAAACCAAATACATTCCAAATGGATTCATATAAAAACGTTGGTTGATAATAAATTCCTTCTATATTCATTCCATCAATAATAAACTTAGGTAAGTGTTCACTTTTTAATGTAGCTAAGGTTGTAATGGGTCCATGGGCTTCCTTATTAAAAAAGTTTCCCCATCTTCCTATAGCTTGTGCTAGAAGGATTCCTACTACAGCAATATCCGTAATTTTTAATATATTTTTATTATGCTTTTTGCAATACACAAGCAATGTTAAAAAACCTGCTATTAACCCACCGTGAATAGCAAGTCCTCCTTCCCATACTTTTAAGATATCCACAGGATTTTGTGCATAATAATCTAAATTAAATAAAACATAATAAACTCTTGCTCCAAGAAAACCAAAGATAACACAATAAAAAACCAAATTTGTTAAAAAGTCTTTATCGATTTTTCTTTTTTTTCCTTCTTTTGTAATAAGAAAATAAGCAACCACTACAGCACAAAACATCAAAATAGAATAATAATAGATTGTAAGAGATCCAATGTGAATGGCTGATCTAGACATGTTTAAACCTCCTAATGATTGGTTTAATAATTGCTTCTTCTACAATTGTATTCATAACAGAAATTAAAATTGCTACAAGTAATAACACCCAAAAATTATTAAAATCTAAATGGCTTCCTAAAATAATAGCTGTAAGTTTTAATATAAATACGTTTATAAGTGGATAAAACAAGCCAAGGGTAAGTCCTGTTATGGGAAGAGTTAAATAAACAAGTATTGGTTTAATTGTTTGATTTAATACATAAATAATTATTACAGCTAAAAATCCATAAAGCCCAAAGTAACTTGTATCGATATAGAACGATTGAAATAAAGAAGAAATAGCTATAAATATCAAGCCATAACAAAGCATGTATAACATCCATTCTAAAAATTTATTTAATCGAGCTTTTTCATTTTTTATTACCACTAATTTCATATTCTCACCTATATTATTTCTTTTATAAATTGTCCAGTATAGGACTCTTTTACTTTACTTACTTTCTCTGGTGTTCCTAAAGCGACAATGTTGCCTCCTTCGTCTCCACCTTCTGGTCCTAAATCTATAATGTAATCGGCTGTTTTTATAACATCTAGATTGTGTTCTATTACTATTACTGTATCTTTATTATCTACTATTTTGTTAATTATTGCAAGTAGACGTTTAATATCATGGGTATGCAAACCTGTAGTTGGTTCATCCATAATAAATAACGTTTTTCCTGTAGCTTTCTTTTGTAATTCTTTTGCCAATTTTACTCGACCAGCTTCTCCTCCGGATAAAGTAGGTGCAGGTTGTCCTAATTTTATATATCCAAGTCCAACATCATTTAATACTTCTAATTTTCTTTTTATTTTTGGAACGTTTTCAAAAAAAGGAATGGCTTCACTAACTCGCATATCTAAAACTTCTGCAATATTTTTTTCTTTATATCTTATGTTAAGCGTTTCACTATTATATCTTGTTCCATGACAAACTTCACAAGGAACGTATACATCAGGTAAGAAATGCATAGATATTTTCTTTACTCCATCTCCACGGCAAGCTTCGCATCTTCCACCTTTAACATTAAAAGAAAATCGATTTTTACCATAACCATATATTTTTGCCTCTTTTGTATTGGTAAACAATTCTCTTATATCATCGAAAACTCCTGTATAAGTTGCTGGATTGCTTCTTGGCGTTCTTCCTATTGGATTTTGAGATATTTCTACAACCTTATCTATGTTATCTAGTCCTAAAATCTTTTTATGTTTACCTGGCTTATCTTTTGTTTTGTATATATAAGAAAAGCAAGCTTTGGATAAGATTTGATTCATTAAACTACTTTTACCTGATCCAGATACACCTGTTACACAAGTAAAGGTACCAAGTGGTATTTTTACATCAATATTTTTTAAATTGTTTTCACAAGCTCCTTTTATTGTAATATTCTTTCCTGTGCCTTTTCTTCTCTTTTTTGGAACTTCAATACACATTTTTCCTGATAAATATTTACCAGTAATACTATTTTCATTTTTCATCACTTCTTGTGGTGTTCCACAAGCCATAACACGTCCACCGTTTTCTCCTGCTTCTGGACCAATATCTACTAAATAATCTGCGGCAAGCATTGTATCTGAGTCGTGTTCTACTACAATTAAAGTGTTTCCTAAATCTCTCATTTCTAAAAGGGAATGGATAAGTAGGCGATTGTCTCTTTGATGAAGACCAATACTTGGCTCATCTAAAACATACAAAACCCCTGTTAATTTAGAACCAATTTGTGTTGCTAGACGGATTCTTTGGGCTTCTCCTCCTGAAAGTGTTCCAGCAGAACGACTAAGTGTTAAATAACCAAGTCCTACATTGGATAAGAAGTTCAATCTCTCTATAATTTCTTTTACAACCAAATGAGCAATTTCTTCTTGCTCCTTAGTTAGTTTTAAGTTTTGAAAGAATACTAATAAGTCCTTAATACTCATACAAGTAACTTCATAAATATTTTTCTTGTTTATGTAAACCGATAACACACTATCCTTTAATCTTGCTCCATGGCAGGTTTCACATTCGTATTCTACCATGAATTTTTCTAACCAATCACGAATCCATTCACTGCTTGTTTCCATATATCTTCTTTGTAGGTTGTTTATAATTCCTTCATAAAAATCACGTGTTCTTGTCGTATTTCCACTTCTTGATGTAATTTTAAAATCAATTAGATCTTTGGATCCATATAAAATAATCTCTAGTTCTTTTTTTGTTAAATTTTTTATTTTTTTATCTAAGTCAATTTTATAAAAGTCTGTACAACATTTTAGTCTTTTATATTCTAGGGACTCACTATCATTATTAAAAGGTACAATGGCTCCTTCATTAATAGATAAATTCTTGTCTGGAATAACTAAGTCTTTATCTATTTGTAACTTGACTCCTAATCCTTTACAATCAGGGCAAGCTCCATATGGTGCATTAAAAGAGAACGTTCTTGGTTCTAATTCCGCTAAAGAATAGTCGCAATAAGGACAAGCAAAATCCTCTGAGTAAGTAACTTCTTTGTCTCCTAAATAATCAATAATTGCTTTTCCGTGTGCTAAAGAAGTAGCTGTTTCAATGGACTCCATCAATCTTGATCTAGAATCTTCTTTTAAAACAATACGATCAACTACAACATCTATATTTGATTTTTTATTTTTATCTAAATTAATTTCTTCATCTAAACTTTTCATTTCTTGATTGATTCGTACACGAACAAATCCTTTTTTTCTTAGATCCTCTAGTAAGTCTTTGTGGGTTCCCTTTTCACCAGTGACAAGAGGGGCCATAATAACTAGTTTGGTTCCAATCTCATGTTCCAATACTTTACTTGCCATCTCTTCTATACTCTGCGAAGTAATAGGTATATGATGATTTGGACAATAAGGCGTACCGACCCTTGCAAAAAGTAATCTTAAATAATCATAGATTTCTGTTACAGTTCCTACTGTTGATCTTGGATTTTTGCTTGTTGTTTTTTGATCAATACTAATAGATGGAGAAAGTCCCTCTATACTATCCACATCTGGTTTTTCACTGTTTCCTAAAAATTGTCTAGCATAGGCAGACAAACTCTCAACATATCTTCTTTGTCCTTCTGCGTAGATTGTATCAAATGCCAAAGAACTTTTTCCAGATCCAGATACCCCTGTCATAACCGTTAGTTTATTTTTTGGTATTTCTATATTAATATTTTTTAAATTATTTTCTCTTGCACCTTTTATTATTATTTTATCCATGTTTCTCACCTATTTCGTGTTTATTATACCACACTGACTCTTATAAAAAAATCTTTTATGAGAAAAAAGACTCTATTTAAAGTTTTACCTCAATAAAGTCTTTTCAAAAGAAATGGTCAATTACTTTTCATTTCAAATAATATATCACGAAGCTCCATAGCACGTTCAAAATCTAGTTCTTTTGCAGCTTTTCTCATTTCTTGTTCGATTTCTTCGTATGTTCTTTCTTTTTCTTCTTTGCTTATGTGTTTATTTTCAAGTGTTTGTTCTACATTGTTGCTTACGACATCTGTAATTTTCTTCTCTATTGTCTTTGGAATGATATTGTGCTTTTCATTATATTCTTGTTGGATTTTTCTTCTTCTGCAGGTTTCTTCAATGGCATACTGCATACTATCTGTCACTTTATCGGCATACATGATAACATGACCATTTGCATTTCTAGCGCATCTTCCAATTGTTTGGATTAAACTACGATTGCTTCTTAAGAATCCCTCTTTATCCGCATCAAGAATGGCAATCAAGCTAACTTCTGGAATATCAATTCCTTCTCTTAGTAAGTTAATTCCTATAACAGCATCATATTTTCCAAGTCTTAAATCCCTAATAATTCTAAGTCTTTCTAAGGTTTTAATTTCACTATGTAAGTAAGCCACTTTAATATCTAAGTCTTTTAAATAATTGGTAAGTTCTTCTGCCATACGAATCGTAAGAGTTGTAATTAAAACTCTTTCATTTTTTTGAATTCTATCTCGTATTTCGCCAAGTAAATCATCAATTTGTCCTTCTGTTTTTCTTACTTCTACTTCTGGATCCAAAAGACCAGTTGGTCTAATGATTTGTTCTACAACATGATTTTGTACTTGTTCTAATTCATAATCTCCAGGTGTAGCCGATACATAAATAACTTGATTGATTTTTTGCTCAAATTCATCAAATTTCAAAGGCCTGTTATCAAGAGCACTTGGAAGACGGAATCCATAATCAACTAGATTTTGTTTTCTTGCTCGATCTCCGTTATACATTCCTCGAACCTGTGGAAGAGTTACATGTGATTCATCAATCACAAGTAGGAAATCACGAGGAAAGAAATCAATCAAAGTAGAAGGAGTCTCTCCTTCTTCACGAAGAGCCATATGTCTAGCATAGTTTTCCACACCACTACATACTCCTGTTTCTTCTAACATTTCAATATCATAATTGGTCCTTTGTTCTAATCTTTGTGCTTCTAATAATTTATTTTCGCTTTTTAATACTTGCAAACGATCTTGTAATTCTTCTTTGATTCTTTTTATTGCCTCTTTCATTTTCTCATCACTAGTCACAAAATGACTAGCAGGAAAAATACTAATTGCTTTTTTTCCACTTAGCACTACACCACTCATGGTATCAATTTCACTAATCTTTTCAATTTCGTCGCCAAAAAACTCAATTCTATATCCTGTTGTTCTTTGATAAGTAGGAATGATTTCTAGAATATCTCCCCTTACCCTAAAAGTTCCTCTTTTAAAATCATAATCGTTTCTTACATACTGCATTTCTACTAATTTACTAAGTACTTTGTTACGATCAATTTCTTCATTTTCTCTTAGCGTTAACATTCGATTTAAATATTCTTCTTTTTCTCCTATACCATAAATACAAGAAACAGACGCTACAACAATAACATTATCTTCTGAAAGCAAAGAACTCGTTGCCGCATGTCTTAGTTCATCAATTTCATCATTTATAGAAGAATCTTTTTCTATATAAGTATCGGTGGAAGGCACATATGCCTCTGGTTGATAATAATCATAATAAGATACAAAATACTCTACTGCATTATTTGGAAAAAGTTCTTTAAACTCCGAATAAAGTTGTCCCGCTAAAGTTTTATTATGAGCAAGAACCAAAGTAGGCTTATTTACTTCTTTAATTACATTCGCGATCGTAAAGGTTTTTCCTGTTCCTGTTGCACCAAGTAAAACTTGACTTTTTTTACCAGTTTGAATTCCTTTTACTAATTCTTCTATTGCTTGTGGCTGATCTCCACTTGGTTTAAATTTTGAATGAATCTCAAACATTTTTACTCTCTCCTTATTTAAAATTATAATCAAATTGATATTTTTCTTTGGAACAAATAAGAACAACAAATTCTTTTTAAACTAAATAACATTAGATAATTTTTTCGTTATATTATTTTATCATTTTCTCATTGAAAAAACAAGGTAATCCCCATAATACCTTGTTCCTATTATCATCTATTTTTTAACTTTCTATTACTAGAGAATGTATTATTCTTTATCTTTTACTTACTTATCTACTTTCAATTAGTTAAAATCAGATAACTTATACCCTAGTTTATTAAATTCTTTATAAACTCTGCTAATTGGCATACCCAAAATATTGTAATAATCACCATTTATTTTTGGAATATAAATAGCTGATTTACCTGCTATTGAATAACCACATCTTTCAAAAATGTATTGTTCGTTTTCAATATACCAATCAATTTCTTCTTCAGTAAGTTCATCAAAATAAACTTCTGTCACCTCGTTTAACGTAATTTTTTTATTTTGGTATAAATCTATAATTGTTACTCCTGTCACAGCATAATTAACTCTACTAGATAAATTTTGTAACATAATTTTTGCCTGCTCTTTTGTTTTTGGCTTTTCTAATTTTTTATCGTTTATATAAATTATAGAGTCCGCGGAAAGTATAACACCTTCCTCTAATTCCTTTGCAATCGCCTCTGCTTTTTGCCTTGATAAATCCATAACATATTCTTTTGGATCAGTTTTATCTGAATGTTCTTCTATATTACTTGGAATAACATCATATATTAACCCCACTTTATCCAACACCTCTTTTCTAGTTCTAGAATTTGAAGCTAAAATTAATTTCATCATTATCATCCTCCCATAACATAATCAATCATACTATTTTTTCAAATTTTTTAAAATAATTGCTACTATTTAATACTTTTGGACTTTTCCAAATTTTTGTCACAGCATTGATATAATGGACAAATTAAACATAATGGTTCAGTTGGCCTACACACTTCCCTACCTAAAGTCCAAAAGGCTGTTGTTAGTCTTCCTGGAAATTCAGGATATAGCTTTCTTGCTTCTGCAAGCACTTCTTCTTGTACATCCTCATCAACTAACCCCAATCTTAAAAATAATCTTCTTATATGTATATCATAAGCAATATCAATATTTTCTTTATCTAATATATTTGCATTCATATCCCTAACTAAAATTAAAGTACCTAATGATGCCTTTTTATGACTTATACCTTTGAATTGCTCTAAAGATGAAACTATTTCTGATGCTGTTTTGTTTTTCCATATATTTTCTGCATTAGAATCATATTTATCAACTATATCATTTATGGCACCATATATATAACTTGCCATTCTTGATGGATAACGATGTAATGCAGGCTTTTCTTTAATAAAATTTTCTATGTCATTCTCATCATATTCATTCAATATTTTATTAAAATCAAAACTTCCCATTCTTTCAGATAGTTTATATGGTAAACTCCAAGCAATTTCAGCTTTGACTGATTGGTCTGATATTAATCCGATTACAAAAGCGTTTAAGTTATCCAAAATAAACTTCTTTTCTTCTTCTTTTAATAAGTTACCCTTTAATATACTATTAGCATCTTCAATTTCCTTCAAATAATTTAGAATACTTTTCAATATTTCTAATTCCTTCTTTGTTAAATCTTTGTTTTGCATAATATAACCTCCTATTTTATTTTAACACTTTTCTTACCGTTATGTCCTCATTTGTCGTTAAAGACCATTTACTATTTTGATTATATTTTGGTACTAAAGCCTCATCCCAACCAACTAGTTCAATTGTCTTATCTTTTAAATAATTATTAACATAATATATTTCCGCTAACGAATACGGATCTAATCTTCCTAAATCTTCAGGCAAGTTATTTCTATCAATAAATAGTAATACTCTATCTGTTCTTCTTAATAGTTCTAATCTTGACTCTAAATACTCTTTTTCTTTTTCCTCGTAAAAATGTAAAGGTAAAATATTTTGCGGACTTACAGGACAAATATTGTGTGTATAACAATAACTTTTTGCCCAGTCTATATGTTTGAAATTTTCCATATTAGCAATTATATAAACACTTTTGAGTGGTTCTTCATTATAACTTGTTAACAAGTTGGTAAATAATTCAAATCTAACCATTGGATCCATTTTTGCCAGATATTCTTTTAATTGCTGGCTATTAAGATTTTGTAATTCAGATGTTGATAAGTGTGTAATCCCTTTTATTATATCTAGTCCTTTTCCTTTTTTAGCATCCCACAATAACATTTCTGCCAATATGCCCTCCGATAAGTTTCTGCCTTCTTTTGAGTAAACACTCATTTTATCTGATAACATTTCTAAAGTTAAGCAATCTTTCATTACATCTATTTTCTTGCCACCTAAAGAAACAGTTGAAACATAATAACCTAGAGATGTTTCTGGATTTAATGGTATATTTCCTCTTTTAATTTCATAATCACATATATTGTGCAAATAATGCATATCATCTCCATCAAATGATGTATATATAACATTTTTTTCGATGGTTTATTAGCAAATTCATCAACCATATTTCTGTAATCTTCTTCCACATTTACACTTATTGCCGAAAGTGGATATTTTCTTTCTCTTGAGATCTCGTTGATTTTTAACAAAACTTGGTTTATAAACTTCTCGATGCTATTTTTATCATAATTATTTGTAACTATAATATCAAATGTGGATGAGGAAGAATCTTTAAAGAATCCTATTTCTTTTTTTATATCCGCTATTCTTTTGCTTAATTCTTCATAACCTGTATTTCTTGCTTTCAATTCTTCGATTGTTTTACTAATATCTTCAGGTAAAATATATACACTTATTGTATTAGGATATTCTTTTTTAAAGTTTTCCACTTCTTTATAATATAGTTCCGTAACTAAACATGTTCCTTGTTCAGTTTTATCCAGATCATTCTTATAATAGCCATACATATTACCAAATACATTATTCACAACGCACATTTCACCATTACTATCTTTTCTTTCAAATTCCTCTAATTGTAAGAAAAATTTATCAACCCCTTCTATTTCATCTTTTCTTTTTTCTCTCGTAGTAACTGCTTTTAGTTTTTCAAAATTGTCAAATCTAGCTACAATATTTTCAATAAAATGCGATTTACCCGCGCCAGATATTCCTGACAAAGTAATAATTAAACCCTTTCCCATAAACGAAGCCTCCTTTTAAATTTTGATAATAAAAAGAGAACTTTTTAGGGTCAACTCACCCTTAAAAAGTTCTCTTTTTAAAAATCACGAAACAAAAATATGTACTTATATTTTTTCTAACCATAGTTATCACCACTCAAAATTTGTATTTATAATTTCAATATAAAAAGACAAGAAATCCTGTCTTTTAACTATTCAATCTATATTAATTATAAACTTCTAATTTATTTTCTATAAACCAAGCACTCGCAAAATAACAACCTATTGATAAAACGATCATAATAATAGAATATATCCAATCTATATTATCACTTGCTGAATTAGTGAAGATATTAACAGTTGTATAAGATAGCATATATAGTAAAAATGTCCCCGCTACAGTAGAAATAATTCTTTGTATTTTTCCACTTGGAAAGAAACTTTTTATTGCTATATAAATTAATGTAACTAGTGAAGTAAAGGCAATCGTTGAAGTAATTGTAAGTACAAATACACGAAGTATCACAGTTTTTGTATCGAAATCGCTCTTAAAGAAAAATTCAAAAAACGTTCCTAATAAATTTACATCTGCCTTTGAAAAAACTATAGCAATTCCTAACACAAAAAGAATACAGAAAAGAAAATCGAAGAAAATGGCTAATATATATTTGGCAAGTAAGATTTTCTTTGGTGATAGGGGAATCATACTTTCTAGTAAAAAAGTTTGATTTTTATAAGAAGACATTGTTCTACTTGTTCCATATAAGAATGATGCTCCACAGGCCATAGATATAACCAAAGAAAAAGCCAAATATAAGAAAGAAGAAAAAACATTATCGCTATATGGAACAACTAAAACTAAAAAGTAAACTACAGCAATGATTCCAAATAAAATAGCTTTGCTTTTAAATTCATTAATTAATTCCCATTTAATATACTTAGACATTACTAAACACCTCCAAATAATATTGTTCTAAAGATTTGCCTGCTTGTTCTATTGCTTTCTTTGAACAATTTGCAACGATATTTCCTTGTTTTAAGAATAAAACATCATCTAAAATTTCTTCTGTATCTTTTATCAAATGCGTAGATATAATTATTAAGTTATTTTGATTGCTGCATTGTTTAATTACTGTCAACATTTCGTGTTTAATAACAGGATCTAGAGCTCCTAAAGGTTCATCAAGTAAATATATTGGTACATTTCTTGATAGAGTTAACATAAGTACTATTTTTTCTTTGTTACCTTTTGAAAGTTTCTCGATACTATTATTTATATCAATGTTTAAAGCCTGTACTAAATAGTTACAACGATTCATATCAAAGTCTTGAAACATTTCACTATAATATTTAATAGCATCTCTTCCTGTCATAGATTTATATAAATATTCTCTGTCTGGCATAAAAGAAATAAATTTTCTTGTTTCATAGCAAGCCTCATAACCACAAATTCTAACCATTCCATACTGTTGTCTTATAATACGCATGATTGTTTTTAATAAAGTTGTTTTCCCACTTCCATTTGGACCAAGTAAACCAATGATTTTGCCTGGAGTAAGAGCAAGATTTACATTGTTAAGTGCTAAAAAGTTGCCATATTTTTTTACGACTCCATTCATTTCAATATAATTATTGTTCATATACATCCTCCTATTTTAATTATAACAAACATTCTGTCTTTTGGTTTTTCTTTTTTTTACAAATAGTAAAATTGTGTACAAAAAAAGAGTAATTTCTTACTCTTAATTACAAGTTACTCCTAAAG
This sequence comes from uncultured Muribaculaceae bacterium, assembly GCA_964638525.1. Lineage (GTDB taxonomy): Bacteria > Bacillota_I > Bacilli_A > RF39 > UBA660 > CALVUP01. Next base: position 15,000 of record CAZWZO010000003.1, read on the forward strand.
AGGTATACACACTCTTTAAATCATTTATATTTATTTTGCCATCCTTTATAAGTTGAGCATTGGCAGAATCGATTTCTATCATCTTATCTGTATCAATTTTATCATAATCAATGTTTGTTTCACTGATTAATTGATTATTTTCAATACGAACATTGTAGTAATAATTTTCTACATCTTTATATGGTTTATAAACGGATTCTACTTGTGCTTTGTATTGATTTAATACATTCGTATCATTACTTGTTATGACTTCTTTGGATGCAATACTATTTACATAGTTACCTGTATATTTCACAGTGTATTTTAAATCGAAGGATGTATTTTCATCTTGTTTGGCTGTTCTAGTACAGCTCATTGTTTTGGTTTCTTGTTGTGTTTCTTTAGATGTTGGTTGTTTTTCTTCCTTTACTTCTTTGTAACTACTGCATCCTGTTACTAGTAGGCATCCTACTAAGAATATAAATAAATACTTACTAACTCTTTTCATTTTACTCTCTCCTATCTACTTGACCAAGAATTTGGCAATTTAATTAATGTCTTTGCACCCTTAAATCCATTGTTATACTTGCTCTTAATATAACGGGTCCACATTCCCCAAGTAGCACAATTTTTATCTGTAGCATCATACAACCTACAATCAGCCACTTCTAAATGTAAGTGGGTACCAAA
>CAZWZO010000004.1:0-14648 GCA_964638525.1 uncultured Muribaculaceae bacterium
AAAAGCCATTATCTATTATGATAAAGAGAATATCTTTTTTCCAATAGAAAAAGCCAGATTCTTAGCTTCAGAAATATCATATTATTATAAGCAACATGGAAAGATATCTATAGCGGATTTCTATACATACTTGCAGGGTAAAAAAGATTTACTCGATTTATTAAACATTGTTCTAATGTATGAAATCAAGGATGAAATCAAAGAAGAAGATATAAAAGCTTTAGCTAAAGTGATAAGAGAATATAATATTGTCCAAGAGATAAAGAGATTAAAGGAAAGAATGAAAAATGTGATAGATCCTTTAGAAAAAGCAAAGATAGCTGATGAAATAAGAAAGTTAAAAATAGGGAGTGTGTGATTATGGTAAAAGAAATAAAAACACTAGAAGAAAGAAAACAAAAATTAATTGAAAAAGGTTTAGAACAAGGATTTATTACTTATGAACAATTAGCAGAAGCATTAAAAGGATTAGAAGTAGACAGCGAAGCACTTGATGAGTTATATAATGCCTTTATGGAAAACAATATCGATGTAGTAAGCGAGAATGAAGAAGAGGATTCCGATGAAGATCCTGCTAATATGAAGGTAGAAGATTTAACTTTCACAAAAGATATTAAAATAAATGACCCTGTTCGTATGTATTTAAAGGAAATTGGTAGAATTAACCTATTAACATCCGATGAAGAGTACGAATACGCTTTACGTGCGGAAGAAGGGGACGAATATGCAAAACAAATGCTAGCGGAATCCAACTTACGTTTGGTAGTTAGTATTGCTAAGAGATATGTAGGTCGTGGTATGTTATTCTTAGATTTAATTCAAGAAGGAAACATTGGGCTTATGAAAGCTGTAGATAAATTTGATCCATCTAAGGGATATAAGTTCTCTACCTATGCCACTTGGTGGATAAGACAAGCAATTACAAGAGCGATAGCAGATCAAGCTAGAACGATTCGTGTACCTGTTCACATGGTAGAAACAATCAATAAGCTTGCTAGAACACAAAGACAATTAACACAAGAGTTAAATAGGGAACCAACGGAAGAAGAATTAGCAAAAAAATTAGGAATTACAATTGATAAAGTAAGAGAAGTATATAAGATTTCCCAAGATCCTGTATCTTTAGAAACACCAATTGGAGAAGAGGATGACTCACATTTAGGAGATTTTATTAAAGATGAAAGAACAATGTCACCAGAGGAATATGCAACAGCAGAACTTTTAAAAGAAGAACTATCAGGTGTATTATTAACATTGACAGATCGTGAAGAAAAAGTATTAAGATTACGTTTTGGTCTTGATGATGGTCAATGTAGAACATTAGAAGAAGTTGGACAAATCTTTGGTGTAACTCGTGAAAGAATTAGACAAATTGAAGCAAAGGCACTAAGAAAATTAAGACATCCATCTAGAAGTAGAAAATTAAAAGATTTCTTAACAGACTAGATTTTATGAAGATTAGTAAAAGATTAAAAGAAATCGCAGCATACGTAGAAAAAGATAGTTATGTTTTAGATGTTGGATGCGATCATGCACTTTTAGATATTTATCTTATTCAAGAAAATATATGTAAGAATACCATGGCTTCTGATATTCATGAAGGGCCATTAAAAAAAGCCAAAGAAAATATTGAAAAATATCACTTACAAGAGAAAATAGAATTAAAACAGGCTGATGGAATTGATAAAATAAATGATAAAGTAGATACCATTGTATTAGCTGGAATGGGCTATTATACAATAAAAGATATCTTAGATAAGAATAATAGAGCATTAGAAAAAGTAAATACAATTATACTATCTGTTAACGATGACTTCTATGAATTAAGAAAGTATATTGCAAATAAAGGTTATAGAATAGAAAAAGAAAAAATTATAGAAGATCATAATAAATTTTATCTTATCTTAAAGGTGAAAAAAGGTAGAAAAAAGTATACAAAAAAAGAATTATTTTTTGGTACAAGTAAAATGAACCAGGATAGTAAAGATTATAAAAAATATATAGAAAAAGAAATAATAAAAAGAAAAAGAATACTTTCTTTTTTACCTGAAACAAAGCTTTTATTAAAAATAAAATTAAAAAAAGAAATAAGAATTTTAGTGAAGAAAATTTAACTTCTTTTTTGCCACTTTAGTTAAATGGTATAACAAAGCCATGGTAAGGCTTAGTCACAAGTTCGATTCTTGTAAGTGGCACCATATGAAAACAACTTACGGACGGAATGGTTCGTAAGTTTTTATTTTGGATAACAAAAAACTACTATCAAATTAAACTGAAAGTAGTTCCAAGTATTTTAATCAATTAATTCGGAGTCTTGATATAATATTATATTTTCTAACCCGTTATGAACAGTTTTTAAAATTTCATTGTCATCATCAACTAAAACAATTTGTTCTGCTTTTTTTAAAGATTTTAAATAGGCTAATTTTAATTCTTTTGCAGAAGAGTGAGGATAATTTTCTTTTGAAATAATCGTTCTTTTATCCTTCTCAAAGAAGGAAGCGTACTTATCTAACCATTCATTTTTTTCATCTATCTGGTAGTTCAATCTACAAACGGATAATATATGTAGTTCCACATTTTCTAAGGCACATAATTGCTTTAATGTTTTAATATTTGTAGTCAAGGGTCTTTTGTTTTTAAAATCAAGTGGCTTTCCAAAATCATAACATGCAATTACACCATCCATATCAACATAAATAATTGTTTTCTTGTCTTTGGCTAATTCTTTTATTAATTCATAAAAATGCATATAATACCTCTTTTCTTTCATGATAGTAAATCATTCCATATTATTACTATTAGTATAACATAGTATTGCTGGACTTAAAAGTTGTATTTCTTTATTAAAAGAATCAATAGAGCAAATTCAAATAAAAAATATGAAATTTTAAGAAACGTATTCTTTTGAATTTTTTTATAAGTAAGAATTATAATTTAATAGGAGACTTTTTTTTATAAATATTATATATGAAAAGAATAGAGTATGATATAATATCTTTAATACAAAATAAAAAGGAAAGGATACGAATATGGAAACACTGATAATTTCATTGATGAATAAATTTGGATATTTTGCTGTTTTTTTCTTAATTGCAATTGAAAATGTTTTTCCTCCCATTCCATCTGAGGTGATTCTAACCTTTGGGGGATTTATGACGACTTATAGCAAGATGAATTTATATCTTGTTACTCTTTTTGCAACACTTGGTTCTATTGTAGGGGCTATTGTGCTTTATTCTGTTGGTAAAATTTTGAATAAAGAAAGATTAAAGAAATTAGTAAATTCAAAAGTAGGAAAGGTTCTTTGTTTAAAAGAAGAAGATATAGAAAAAGCAGATTCTTGGTTTGACAATAAAGGATATAAAACTGTTTTCTTTTGTAGATTTGTTCCCATTGTAAGAAGTTTAATCTCGATTCCAGCTGGTATGAGCGAAATGCCTATTTGTAAATTTTTGCTTTATACAACGTTTGGTAGTTTAATATGGAACTTTGTATTGGTATTCTTAGGAAGCAAGGTTGGAAGTAATTTTCATAAAATTGTAAATATAATTAATAAATATTCTTATATTACTTTGACAATTCTCTTAATTTTGGGTATAGTATTTATAGTGTATCTTAGAAAAAGAAAAAAATCTAAGTAATACATTTTGCCCCATAGCCAAGCGGTAAGGCGGTGGACTCTGACTCCATGATCGTTAGTTCGAATCTAACTGGGGCAGCCATGCCGAATTAGCTCAGTTGGTAGAGCAGCTGTCTCGTAATCAGCAGGTCGCAGGTTCAAGTCCTGTTTTCGGCACCATTAGGAATTTAGTTCGAATGATCGAACGTTTTATATAGAATCAATCAGAAGATGATTGATTTTTTTTATGTAGTATCGTTGGAAAAACCAAAATGTATAAGTGTACAAAATGATTTTATAGTGATAAGATAAATTTTAAGGAGGAAACTGTATGAATGGAAATAAGATAATTGTTCATGTTTTAATCAAAACCAAAAATGGATATCTAGTTACAAAAAGATCGAAAACAGAAACAACATATAAAGAATACTGGGACATACCAGGAGGATTAGCTGAGGCTGGTGAATTGCCTAGAAAAGCAGCCATTCGAGAAACGAGTGAGGAAGTAGGATTAGATATTACACCAACTAGAGTGATACATGAGGACAGCAATTTAGACAAATCCAAGGATCTTATTTTTATTAGACTAGTATATTTATGCAAGTTAAACTCAAAAATTGATGATATAAAATTACAAGAAGAGGGACATTCAGAATACAAGTTCATTTATTCTATAGAAGAATTAAAAAACGAAAAAATCGTTCCTTTTCTTTTAGAAGTATTTCATGATTTAAAATTATAGTTAAAAATAATATTTATGAATAAAAGCTCAAAATAGAAAAACTACTCTCAAACTAAATTGAAAGTAGTTTTTAATAATACTTTACTTAATGTTAGCAAAAAAAGTAACAGGGGAAAAGAAAGCTTACCAGGTAAGATAATTATCTATGCTCTTTTATTATTCAAATACTCTAATAGTTTTTCCTCGTCTTTATATATTCTATATAAACAAATTTTATTAACTATATTTTTTTTATTATTTAAACCATTCTTTGTTTTTTCAATTTCTCCCTCAATAATTATATTCTTTTCATTAATAGTATAATTGGAAATACTTTTAACAATGTATTGGGCAGATTCTTTTACTCTGGCACCACCATTATCATTATCAATAAATCCGGTTTCACTTTTTAAATGGTAATGTAAATTTCCGTTTTCTATAAATAATTTAGAATTCTTTAATTCATTTCTGATTCCTTGATTATAACAAAAATTAATGAATAAGGGGATGCCACGCTTTACTTTTAAATTCTTGATTTTGTCTTTATCTTTATTAAATTTTTCCATAAAAATCCAACTACCTTTCTAAAATGATTTTACTATATTTTTTTATAAAAGTATATATTCTAATTGAATTAGCAAATATATTGTTATATAGAAATACAAATCAAAAAAAAGAAGAATTCTAAATTCTTCCTTTTTTAATTTATATCTTCTTCACTTGAAGAAGTAATATTATTGTCTTCTTCTGAGGAACTTGTCTCTTCACTTGTCTTTTCTTTTGCTTTGGCTAAAGTTATTTTTAAACTTGAAATTGTTTTTATATCGGTACCACTTGCTACATTTTGAGATATAACTTGATCTTCTGTATAGGAAGAGGAATCTATATAACTAAACTGTACATATACATTATTTTTACTACACCAACTTTGTACTTCTTTTTTTGTTTTTCCTACAAAGTTAGGTAGAGTTACAATTTCTTTTCTTGTAGTTGTACTATTATTTTTTTCAACAGAAGAAGTCGTACCACTACTGATTTTTCCTATTGGTTTGCTTTCATAATCTTCATCAATAGACCACTTAAATGTTTTTATTAGCTCAAAGTCTTTCTTTTCCATATTCGCATTAATGGCATTACTAACGGCTTCTATACTTTCGTTATATAAAACATAGTTGTATAAATTTAGTCTTGTTTTTTCATCGTAAATCATTTTTCCTTCTCCTGAAAGATAAAGCTGGCGAATGGTTAAACTATCTGTTAAATCTTTATTTGACTTTCTTACGATATTTTTTCCTATATTATAGAAAGATAAGATTTGATCGGTTGAAAAGTTTGTATCCATAGAATCAGAAATTGTATCAAGTAAGCTATACATAGTTGAAATATCTTTTACTTTCTTAGCAACTTTGTTTACTAAAGCCTTTACTACTAATTGTTGATTTAAACCACGATCAATATCACCGTTTGCTAATTGTTTTCTATTTCTAGATAGTACCAAAGCTTCTTCTCCGTTTAGTGTTTGTTTTCCTTTTTTTATACAAACCTTACCATGTCTACTTGAATTATCGGTACATAAATCTTTAGGAACCTCTACTTCAATTCCGCCTACAGCGTTTACAATATTAACAAGAGCTTTGAAGTTTACTTTTACATAATAATCGATATCGATATCTAAAAAATCTTCTATTGTTTTTTCCACGCATTCTTCTCCATACCATCCTGCATGCGTAATCTTTGTTTTTTGACTCATACAAGACACATTTACATAAGAATCTCTAGGAATACTAAGCATCGTTGCAGAAAGAGTATTTGGATTAAAAGATAAAACCATTAAGCTATCGCTATTGCCTGTTTCACTTGGATTCAAAGTTGTACTTGTTGAATCAATTCCCATCAATAAAACAGAAAAAGGTTTATCAATGGTAGAAGTGGAACTGTTCTTTTTTACTTTTTTTTGTTTTGTATAGATAATTCTTGTTTCTTTATCAATATTTTTGTATCCATCTAAATTATCAAACATAGATACATAATTGGTAGGAAAGAAAGCTACATCTACTTTTTTACTATAAAGAGCTTCTAATAAGTCGTGATAATCATCGTATTCTACAACTTTATTTTTATCTAAAAGTTTTTCATTTTGTAATATTATAAGGGCAAGGGTGTTTCCTTCATAAGAATCGCTATCGTTAATCATACCAATTTTTTTGTTTTGAATTTGATCTTTCTTTTTTAAAGTACTGTCCTTTAATACAACTAGACTAGTGGAGTAAGTAGTTTTATTTTTATTAAAAGCATTTACGGAGTTATAAGCTGTAAAAATATAAATACTGATTACTAAAAATAAAATAGCAAAAAAAGTATGGATAAAACTAAACCACGCGACTTTTTTCTTACTGTTTCGAATTACAATCGTTCTAGAAATTAAACATCTTAATAACATAAGTACAAGTATAGCAATAACAAGGTAGCGAAGCAAAACTTCAATAGGACCAAGTAGTAAGATGTTGTATATTAAAAATACAGTAACAATTACAAATAATAGAGTTACAAAATTACAAATTTTTCTGTTTTTTCTTCTTTGTTTTCTTTCTTCTTTTTCCATAGTTCCTCCTTATATCTAGCTATATAATACAATACTTTTTTTAAAAAATAAATTCTAAGCCGTATTTCTTTATAAGACTTTTACATTATTTTACGAAATTGTTTTTGCATAATTTATCGAAATATGTACTATTTTTCTTATTTCTGTTATAATTATCATGAATAATAGAAAGGTGGGAAAGCATGAAAAAATTTAAAAAAATCGTTTTAAGTATATTTATTTTTGTGCTTTGTATGCCTTCTTATGTATATGCCGCAAATAAAGTAGGATACAACAATGCCGTAAATTTAACGGTGCGTAGTAGTGCTTCTACTTCTGCTAGTAAAGTTGGAATCTTACCAATAGGTAGTAATGTAGAAATATTAGCTACAGCAACTGGAAATGGTTGTAAAACCTGGTATAAATTTAAATACAATGGTAGTGATGCTTATGCATGTGGTATTACTACAGGTGGAGTAGAGTACATTAAGACTTATACAATAACGACACTTAGAACGAATGCAAGAAGTGCTTCTACGGATTATGAAAAACAATTAGAAAAGGCTGGATTCCCATCTAGTTATTGGGATAAATTATCAGCATTACATGCAAAATATCCAAACTGGAATTTTGTAGCAAATAAAACAGGATTGGATTTTAATACGGCTGTAAATAAAGAAACAGAAAATGTAAAAACAAGTTTGCTTTATGTTGGTTCCGATGATCTTACTTATATGTCAGGATATTTGTCTACGGCTTCTGGATCTTATAACTATAAAACCAATACTTATACTGCACTGGATTCTGGTAGGTTCTATTCTGCAAATAAAAATTTAGTGGCGTACTATATGGATCCAAGAAATTTCTTAAATGAAAGTTTTCTTTTCTACTTCGAACAATTATCTTATAATTCTTCTTATCATACAACATCGGTTGTAGAAAAAACTTTAGCCAATTCTTTTTTAAAGGCTTACAAAACCAATTATTATAATGCGGGACGTAATAACAAGGTTTCACCCGTTCATCTAGCAACACGTAGTATGTTGGAACTAGGAAGTTCCGCTTCTTTTCTTACAACAGGGGCTTCTTTCGTTTATAACGCAAACTACTATAAAAATGTTGCAAGTATTTATAATAAAACTTTTTCCAAATGTTATAACTTTTATAATATAGGAGCATATTCCGATACAAAGCCAGCGCAAAATGCAGCTATTTATGCTTGTGGTGGTTCAACTTTGAAAGAAACTTCTTACGGAAGACCTTGGAATACAGAAGATAAAGCTATAAATGGTGGGGCTTTATTCTTAGGAAATGGTTATATAAACAAAGGGCAGGATACTTTGTATTTTCAAAAGTTTAATACATCTTCCTATACAGAGAATCAAAAATATTCTCATCAATATATGCAAAACATTCAAGCACCTTCTCAAGAAGGATCCGATACCTTCGATGGATATCAAAAAATTGGACTAATTAATAGTAGTCAATCTTTTACTTTTATTATTCCGGTTTATAACAATATGCCTGAAAAAACAAATCTTCCATCGTCTAAAAATCCAAATAATTATTTATCAAAGATTGTAGTAAATGCTTCAGGCAAAAGTTACACAGTAAGTAACTTTGATGGAGATAAAACTGATAACAATTATAGTGTAGAAGTTCCAAGTGGTACCTCTTCTGTAACCATTACGGCAACAAAAGTAGCCTCTACTTCTTCTATAAGTGTAAACGACGGAAAAACAATTACAACCAGTGCTAGCCAGACTAAAGTACCAATTAAGGTGACGGCCGCAAATGGTAGTGCAAGAACGTACTATGTAACAATAAAAAAACAAATGACAGGAGTAGATAGTAAAGTATCTCAGGCTGGATATACTATAGCAAATAATTATATAAGTAAAATCAATCCACAAGAAATTTCAAATACGTTTATGAATAATATTAAAAAGAAAGATGCGAATGCAAGTTTTGTAATAAAAGATAAAAATAATAAAGCAAAGACAAATACGCAGGCTTTAGCTACAGGAGATAAAATAACCATTAAATCGGGAAGTGAGTCCAAAGAATATACAGTTGTAATTTATGGAGATGTAAATGGAGATGGAAAAATAACTTCCCTTGATTACATACGAATTAAAAATGTAATTATGAAAACAACTTCTTTATCCTCTGGTGCTGAAAAATTAGCAGCAGATGTGAATAAGGATGGAAGCATTAAAGCAACCGATTATGTAAGAATAAAAAATCATATAATGGGGACGAGCAAAATAACACAATAAAAGAATAGAGGGATAGTAGTGAAAAAAGTAATAAAGTATTTAAATACATTCATATTGTTTATGGCATGTTTTTGTATAAAAGTTTCTGCCGCATCATCAAGTATAAGTGCAAGTAAAACATCTGTAACAGTAGGATCAACAGTAAAAATAACGGTAAAAGCCAGTTCTTTAGTTGGAAGCTTTAGTGTAACATCTTCTAACAGTAGTGTCCTTTCAGGTGGAGGCACAACTTGGCTTGATAACAATAGTGCTACTTATACTTTTACAGCAAAAAAAGTAGGAAGTGCTACAATTTCTCTTATTCCAAATGACGCTGCAGATTACAAAGAAAATGTTTATAAACAAAAAAAGTCTGTAACAATCAAAGTCACTTCAAAACAAACAACAAATACAACAAAAAAAGCAGAAACCAATAGTAAAACAACAACAAAAGAAAATACAAATAAAAATTTAAGTGGAGATGCAAATTTAAGCAGTTTATCTCTTTCTAATGTTGAGTTAAAACCAAAGTTTGATAAAGATACAACGGAATACAGTGTAGAAGTAGAAAATGAAGTAAAAGGCGTAAAAATAAGTGCTAAAGCAAGTAATAAAGAAGCCTCTATAAATGGCTTAGGGGAAAAATCATTAAAAATAGGAAAGAATAGTTTTGGTATTGTCGTTGTTGCAGAAAACGGAAAAACCAAAACCTATACAGTTGTAGTAAATAGAAAAGAAGAAAATCCTGTATATGTTCAAATCGAAAACCAAACTTATCAAGTTGTAAGAGAAGTAAAAGATTTAACAATTCCAAAAAATTATGTACAACAAACCATTCGTATTGATGATAAAGAAGTCCCAGCTTTTTACAATAAAATCACGAAGTTTACTTTAGTGGCCCTTCGTGATGAGAACAACAACATTCAATTTTATATTTGTGATGTAGATCGTAATACTTATACTTTGTATAAAGAAGAAAACTTTACCTTGGCTCGTTTGTATATATTGGATATGCCTAAAGAAAAAATACCAAGTAAAGAATACAAATTATACAAAGAGAGGATAAACAACCAAGAATATCAAGTGTATAAATTAAAGAAAAATTCAAATTATTCTTTGTTTTATGCTTTAAACTTAGACTCTGGAAATAAGGAACTTTATCAATACGATAGTAAAGAAGGTACGGTACAAATTTATACCAATGAAGAAGTAAAAAAACTAGAAAAAGAGTATGAGAATCTTTTCTATATAACACTTGGAATGTGTGGAGTAATTGTTTTATTAATTATTATTTTACTTGTACTGTTAATAAATAAGTCTAAAAGTAAAAAGAAAATCATAAGTAAGAAATAGAAGAAAATCTATTTCTTTTTTATTGCAAAATAAGATGGTTTGTAGTATCATAATTTTCGAACTTTAAAGGTGGGAAGAGTATGGATAAATATAAAGAAAGAATAAATACTGCAGCAAAGGAAGCTTTAGAAATAAAAAAAACAGAGAAGACTGAAAATTTTGAAATACGTGTTTTAAGAAGAAAAGTTGAATCTTTAAGTAATGAAATAATAAATATAGAGCAAAAAGTAGATTCAATTGATGAAGCAAAGATTGCTTACGATGAATTAAGTAAAAAAAAGAATGATCTTTCTGCTGAACTTCTTTTACATAATGGATTAAGAGCAGTATTAATTGCATTGGTATTATCTTTAGCGAAAGAATTTACTTTTGTGTACGCCGTAGTAGGTTTGTATTCTGCTTTTTGTGTTGTAGACACCATTTATAAACCAGCAAAATTTAAACAGAAAAAAACAACACTAGAAAATACAATTCTAGATCGAGTATTAGAAGAAAATGAAGATATGGAAGAGTTATATTTAGAAAAAAAACAATCTCTTTTGGAAAAAAAGAAAGAATGTATAAAGAAAAGAGACCAACAAGAAAAAGAAATGCTTTTCGCTATAGAAAATAGAAAAGAGAAAAACGAGAAATATAAACAATTACAAGAAAAAGTAAAAGTGCTTATTGAAAAAAGAAATACTCTTATTTCTTCTCTTATAGAAGAAAATTCAGGAGAAAAAGAAGAAACGAAAAGTGGGAAAGAAAAACCTAAAACGAAAGTAAAAACCAAGTAATTCTTGGACAATAATTTTGACAACGAGTAAAATAAAGACTATAATAGAAATAGAAATGCGAAGACGGGGATGGAATCCTATCAGCAATACAAGAAAGAGTGATTCTTCTAGAATAAGTAGGGTGGAACCGTGCGAGTAAGCACCCCTATAAAGTTTTAGAAGTTTTTTTGTTTAAGAAAGGAAGAAAAAAATATGGCATTAAGAATTTATGAACCAGACTTGGCATTAACTTGTGACTTTAGTAAGTTCGTTATTACCAAGAGAAAGGACAATCAAGTATTTAAAATGAAAAAGCTTTATGTAAATAAAAATATGGACATTTTAGATGATCCAATACTTGATTATTATCAAAAATTAATAAAAGAAGGAAAGTCAAAATCCTATGCAGTGATTTGTGCTTTGCTTTTAAGACAGAAGGTAACAGGGGTTTCGTTAAAAGGAAGATACGTAAACTTTAAGTTAGATAATAAGGAAACAGTAAAGGTGAATTTAACCGCACCAGACTTAGTTGAACACCAAGAAGAAATTACGAATTTAATCGTAAATGCTTATAAGGCAGAAAGAGAAAGAACGATGCGTAACCTTTTACAACAGGAAACAAAAACAATTGTTTTTTCACAAACTACTTCTCCTTATACAAGCAGTTACGAAAAAAGACAAAACAGTTATCAGTTTAATATAAATACTGGTCAAAGAGCACAGGATTATAATTTATTCGATCAAAAATTTGTAGTAGATAGCGTTAATGCAATTTTAGAAAATACAAAAGAAGAAGTAATAGTAAGGGATCATCGAGATATTTATGATGAGAATCGTACCAATAGTATTGCAATTTTGGAAGCAAAAGATACAACGATTCTTCTTGATAATTTAAATTACCTTTCATCGTCTATTATTTCTACAGTCGTAGAACATAACGAATCGATTGCAAAAGTATTAAAAAAATAAAGAAATAAAAAAGGAGATTAGAATATGGCAAATAATATGGAAAGTATGGTTAATTACTGTAAACAATATGGATTTATATTTCAAGGAAGTGAAATATATGGAGGACTTGCAAATACATGGGATTACGGTCCATTAGGAGCAAGACTTAAAAATAATGTAAAGGATGCTTGGAGAAAAAGATTTATTGAAGAAAGAAAGAATGCCTATGAAGTAGATGCAGATATTTTAATGCACCCACGTGTTTGGGAAGCTTCAGGACATGTTTCTAGTTTTTCGGATCCATTACTGGATTGTAAGGAGTGCAAAACTCGTCATCGTGCAGACAATCTTATTAATGATTTTACGAACTCTTCTAAGGGAGACGGCATGAGTGAAGAGGAAATGATGCAATTTATTAAAGAAAATAAAGTACCTTGTCCAAAATGTGGAAAATCAAACTTTACTGATATAAGACAATTTGGATTAATGTTTGAAACACAAAGAGGTGTAACAAAAGATAGCAAAAGTACAATATATTTAAGACCAGAAAATGCACAGGGAGAATATGTAAATTTCTTAAATGTACAAAGAAGTATGCGTGCAAAATTACCATTTTCAATAGGTCAAATTGGTAAGGCATTTCGTAATGAAATTACACCAGGTAATTTTACTTTTAGAACTATAGAATTTGAACAAATGGAATACCAAACTTTCTGTAAAAAAGGTCAAGATGAAGAATTATATGAATTTTTTAAACAATATGGTAAAAAATTCTTTATGGACTTAGGTCTTCCAGAAGAAAAATTAAGATTTCATGATCATGAAAAACTTGCTCACTACGCTAAGGCTGCTTGTGATATCGAATACGAATTCCCATTTGGTTTTGGAGAAATCAATGGCACGCATAATCGTACAGACTTTGATTTAACTCGTCACCAAGAATATTCTAAAGTTTCACAAGAATATTTAGATCCACAAACCAATGAAAAATATATTCCTTATATTATCGAATCGACTTATGGATTAGACAGAACAATTTTAGCTTTATTATTTGATGCATTAAAAGAAGAAACATTAGAAGATGGTACAACAAGACAAGTATTAAAATTGCATCCATTTTTAGCGCCTATCAAGGTATGTGTTTTACCACTTGTAAAAAAATATCATCAAGAAAAAGCCGAAGAAGTATACGACAAATTAAGTAAATGTTTCATGACTTCTTATGATGATACAGGTTCAATAGGAAAAAGATATAGAAGAAACGATGCGATTGGTACAGTATATTGTATTACAGTAGATGAAGATACAATTCATAACAATACAGTTACCTTACGAGATAGAGATACAATGGAACAAATTACTTTGCCTTTAGAAGAAGTATGCGAATATGTAGAAAAGAGAATTCGATTTGAATAAAGTAGGAATTTGTACTCTAGGCTGTAAAGTAAATACCTATGAATCAGAATATATTGAGAGTCTTCTAAAAAATCATGGTTATGAAATAGGGGATTTCAATGACAAAAATGATATTTATATTATCAATACTTGTTCTGTAACCAACAGTGCCGATTCAAAAAGTAGGAAGATGATTCATAGAGCCTTAAAGAATAATAAAGAGGCAATTATTATTGCTATGGGATGCTTTATAGAAGCAAATCATGATTTTAATGTAGATGGCGTTTCCATTATTATTGGAAATAAAGATAAAGCAAATATACTTGATTTAATAGAAAAATACAAAAAAGAGAAAAAACAAATTGTAAATTTATATAAAGATTTTGATCGTGAATTTGAAGATATGGAAGTAACTACTTTTGGTTCACGTGCTAGAGCTTTTGTGAAAATACAAGATGGATGTGAAAACTTCTGTAGCTATTGTATTATTCCTTATACAAGAGGAAAGTGTAGAAGTAAGGACAAAGAAAAAGTAATTCAAGAGATTAAGAAATTGGTAAAGAATGGATACAAGGAAGTTGTATTAACTGGTATTCATACTGGACATTATGGAATCGATAAAAATTATACTTTCGCATCTTTACTAAAAGAAATCGAACAAATAAAAGGTTTACTTCGATTACGTATTTCTTCCATTGAAATTACAGAATTAGATGATGCATTTTTGGATGTTTTAAAAGATTCAAAAGTAATTGTTGATCATATGCATATTCCCCTACAAAGTGGTACGGATGAAATATTAAGAGTAATGAACCGAAAATACGATACAAAATATTATGAAGAAAAAATCAAAAGGATAAGAGCCATTCGACCAGACATGGCTATTTCAACCGATATTATAGTTGGTATGCCTTATGAAACAGAAGAATTATTCCAAAAAACGATCGATTTTGCTAAAAAAATGAAATTTTCTAAAATTCATGTTTTCCCTTATTCTAAAAGAAAAGGAACCAAG
>CAZWZO010000005.1:0-13895 GCA_964638525.1 uncultured Muribaculaceae bacterium
ATCTCAAGAGGAAGAAAAAAATAAATATTTAGTATTTATAACGAAAGATGGTCTTATTAAACGTACTGTTTTAAGTGAATTTGATCGAATTAGAAAAACTGGTAAGATAGCAATTAGTTTAAAAGAAGAGGATGAATTAATTAGTGTTCGTGCTACAACGGGCGATAATATCATTATAATTGCTGCTGATAATGGCAGATTGGTAAGATTTAATGAAAATGAAGTTCGAGTAATGGGAAGAACAGCATCTGGAGTAAAAGGAATTGATTTAGATAATAGTAAAGCAATTAGTGGAGAAGTTGTTCAATCTGATAGTAATATATTAATCGTTACAGAAAAGGGTTATGGAAAGCAAACACATGTAGACGAATATAGATTAACACATAGAGGTAGCAAAGGAGTAAAAGCTTTAAATATTACTGATAAAAACGGTATGATGGTTGCACTTAAGTGTGTTGATATTGAGGAAGATAAGAAATACGATATAATGATTATTACTGATAGTGGTATAATTATAAAAATGCCATTAGATCAAGTATCTGTATTAAAACGTTCAACTCAAGGTGTACGTTTGATTAATTTAAAGGATAATCAAAAAGTTTCTACAATAGCAGTCGTTGATCAAGACAATGAAGAACATAATGAAGAAGAAGTCTAAATAGAGCTTCTTTTTTTATGTTTCACGTGAAACATATGAAATATAAAAAAATTTCATTAAAACAAATTCATAAAATATTAAATTTATAAATACAATTATTTCCCGGGAAATAAAAAACGATAATGTTTCACGTGAAACTATAATCGTTATTTTTATAAAAACTTAATTTAATATATCAATGTTTCACGTGAAACATTGATATAATATTAATAATATAGCAATAATATAGATTTATTGAAATTACTTCTAATAAAACTTGAAAAAAATTTAAAAATATACTATTCTAATTAAGACGCAATAGAAATTATTAGAATCAGGTCAGGACTGGAAAGTAGCAGCCTTAATAATTTATTTTTATGTGCGTCATTTTTATTTAAATAAAATGGTGGTAATATGATTAAAACAAGCAAATCAATAAAAACGGATGATTATTATATGGATATAGCAATAGAGCAAGCAAAAAAGGCATCAAGAAAACAAGAAGTGCCTGTTGGATGCGTAATTGTTGATAACAATGGTAGAATTCTTGCTAAAGCTTACAACAAAAGAGAAAAGTCTCAAAATGTTATTGCACATGCTGAAATACTTGCTTTAAATAAAGCTTGCAAAAGAGTAAAAAGTTGGCGCTTAGAAGAATGTAAGATTTATATAACATTACAACCCTGCCCAATGTGTGCAAGTGCTATTGAACAAGCACGAATAAAAGAAGTAATATACGGAACAAAAATAAAAAATGATCTTTATTCAGAAAATAGTGAAAAAATTTTAAACAAGATCAATGTTCGAAAATACGTTCGAAAACAAGAGTGTTCTTCACTTTTAACTTCGTTTTTTCAAGCAAAAAGAATTAAATAAATTATTTCCCGGGAAATAATTTATTTTTATTTTTAAATTTACACTCTAATTAATAAATGATATAATATACATGTATATTTATGGGGGAATGCATATGTATCAAACTTTGTATAGAAAATATAGACCAAAAACTATTGATGATGTCGTTGGTCAAAAAATAGCTGTTAAAATTATTAAGAATTCGTTGAAAAATAATCAAATAAATCATGCATATTTATTTTCGGGACCAAGAGGAACAGGTAAAACGACTATGGCTAAAATTTTGGCTAAAAGCGTTAACTGTACAGAGTTACATGATGGTGTTTCCTGTGAAAAGTGTGCAAATTGTTTATCAATCAATAATGGAGAAACTGTTGATATTATAGAAATAGATGCCGCATCAAATAATGGTGTAGACGAGATAAGAGAAATTAGAAATAACGTTGCCTTGTCATGTTCATCATTAAAATATAAAATATATATTATTGATGAGGTTCATATGCTTACAATTGGTGCTTTTAATGCATTGTTGAAAACACTGGAGGAACCACCAGAACATATTATATTTATCTTAGCTACTACGGATGTACAAAAGGTGCCTACAACAATAATATCAAGATGTCAGTGTATCAATTTTGAAACAATATCTACCAATGATATAAAAAAACGTTTAAAATACATTGCTGAGCAAGAAAAGGCTACAATAGATGAAGATGTTTTTGATAAACTTGCAACTATATCTAATGGTGGATTAAGGGATGCTATAGGTAATTTAGAAAAACTTATTGTATCAAGTGATGGCATTATCACCATCGAAGATTTTAATTCTATATTCGGATTTGTAGACGATATTGTATTAGCTAAATTTTTTGAATTTCTTTTAAATGGGAATTGCACAGAACTAATAAAGGAGACAAATCTTTTGTATGATAGTGGTAAAAATTTAGTGCTATTCACAAATGAGTTGATTGAATATACGAGAAAGAAAATTCAAAATTATTACATAACTAATAATGGATCTTGTGAGTATTGTGAATTGGTATTTAAATTGAATGATTTATGCAACGCTTTAAAAAATACGGATAATATTCGAGCTATCTTTGAAGCTGGTATGGTTAATATTAGTAATAGCTTTGCAAAAACACAAACAATTGTTCGAAACAAGCTTCAAAAAACCGAGACAGAATCGTCTTCTGTATTTGAAGAAAAACAAAGTTCTTCTGTAGAACAAGAAGAAACAAAAAAAGAAACTCCTTTGATAGAAAAAGAGACGAATGCAATTGTAGAACCTTCAATAAAAGAAAATGATAAAGAAGAAAGCGACAAAAAGATTAGAACAGAGAATAATAAAATAATTATGAATAATGCCTTCGCTTTAGCTAATAAAAATGAATTAATCACCTTAAAACAAGAGTTTAAAAGACTTAATGATTATTTACTAGATAGAGAAATAGGGTCTGTTGCTTGTTATTTGGTAGATGGAAACTTAAGGGTATGCGGAGATAAAAATATAATTATGAGTTACGAATATGAATCTATGGTAAATAGAGGATTAGATATGTATAAAGATTTGGTTTTGGTTTTGAAAAAAATACTAAACACAAATTACAATATATGTATTCTTACGGATGAAAAATGGGATGAAGAAAAGAAAATATATATAGAAAACATAAAAAATAAAAACCAATATGTTGTACAAGAGTTGAAACAAGAAATAGAACAAACAAGTGATATAAGTGTTTCTGATGATATAAATGAAGCAAGTATGTTATTTGGTGAAGATATAGTGGAAGTTAGATAGGAGGAAAAAATATGAATATGCAAGCTATAATGAGACAAGCTCAAAATTTACAAAAAGAAATGATGAAAACAAAGGAGGAAATTGACAACACAGAGTTTGAAGGAACTAGTTCATTTGTTACCGTAAAGATAAATGGTAAAAAAGAAGTGTTAGATATAAACATAGATGTGGAATCTTTGGATAAAGAAGAAGTAGAAATGCTACAAGATATGTTGTTAGTAGCTTTAAATCAAGCAAATAAAAAGGTTGATGAATACACAGAACAAAAAATGGCTAAATATGGAAATATGATGCCAGGGTTATTCTAATGTATCCAAAAAGTTTAAAGAATTTAATTGAATCTTTTAAATTATTACCAGGTATTGGTGAAAAAACAGCAGAAAGATTAGCTTTTTCTGTTTTGGATTTAGATCAGGAAAGTGTTGATTTTTTCTCTGAAGAATTAAAACACGCCAAAGAAAATATAAAAAAATGTTCTAGATGTAATTCATTAACGGAAAATGAATTATGTGATATTTGTATGAGTGATAGTAGGAATAATGATACATTATGTGTCGTAGAGGATCCTAAAAATGTGTTTATATTTGAAAAAACAGGCTTATTTCATGGCAAATATCATGTATTGGAAGGCCTTATTTCACCACTGGATGGAATGAATCCAGAAGACATTGGCCTTGATAAATTAATTAACAGGATAAGAAACGAGAAGTTTAAAGAAGTAATTATAGCCGTGAAACCAAGTATAGAAGGGGAAACAACGGCTTTGTATATAAAGAAAGTGTTAGAAGATATGGATGTTATTGTATCTCGAATTGCCAGTGGTGTACCAATAGGGGCTGATATGGAATATATTGATGTTATGACATTAGAAAGGGCTCTACAGGATCGTATAAAAATGGAATAATGTTTTCTATTTCTTCGTATTATTTACTGGTGATACTATGAAAAAAGCTTTACTTTGTATAATAAAACGAATCATATTAGGTTTTGTTATATTATATGGTTATAACTTGATTGCTACATCCTTTAATATGACCATTCCGATTAATTTAATAACTATAGCATTAGTTAGCTTGTTAGGAGCACCAGCATTGGTGGCATTGATTATGTTATTAGTGACAGTCTATTAATAAAAGAGGTATTTTATGATGAATGAAAAGTATCAACAAACTTTAGATTATATGAATAAAATTATAAATGAGGACAAGCTTTCTCATGCTTTTTTAATTGAATGTAGAAATGTTCCTATGTATATGGATCTCATTTTTCCTTTTATCAAAAGTATACTTAATAAATATAAATATGACGAAAGTTTGGATATCGATGCTTTAGTAAATAGTGAAAATTATCCAGAGTTAAAAATAATTCATCCAATTAATAATGTAATTCGTAAAGAACAATTGTTGGAACTTCAAAATGAATTTTCAATTAAACCAATCTATGGGAAATACTTAATTTATGTTATTGATGGGGCGGAATATTTAAATACTTCTTCTGCAAATACTATGTTAAAGTTTTTGGAGGAACCAAATGAAAATATAATTGCAATTTTATTGACTAACAATTGCTATAATGTTATAAAAACAATCTCTTCTCGTTGTCAGACTTTAATTTTTCCGGAATACGATAAAAATGAAAATTTTAGTAAAGAAGTAATAGATTTGTATAACAACATAGAAAACAACCGACAAGATGCTTTGGGATTTGTAGATAATGTTTGGTACTGTTATGATAAAGATAGTTTAATTCAAAAGCTAAAAGAATTGCAAAATTACTATATATACAAATTTGAAGAAAAAAAGATAGAACCAAATGAAGAAAAATTAAATAATTTAAGCAAAAAGATCCTTCTAATCGATGAATATTTGAAAAAATTGCGTTATAATGTAAATATAAAAATGTTAATGGATAAATTTTTGCTGGAAATAGGAAGGCAATAGATAATAATTTGTTAAACAAATTAAGTTGGCAGGTAGGTGATTTTATGTATGAAGTTGTAGGCATTACCTTAAACGGTAGCAATAAAGTGTATTATTTTGATGTAAATAAATTAACTTTAAATAAAAATCAATATGTAGTTGTTGAACTAGAAAGTGGTCTAGGGTATGGACAAGTTGTAATTGAACAAAAAAAAGAAAAGAAAGAAAATTTATATTTTCCATTAAAGAAAGTACTTAGACTTGCTACAGAAGAAGATAAGAAAAAATACAGCAATCTTTCTAAAGAAAACACAAAGGTTTTAAATAAAGCAAAATCTTTGGCAAAAAAACTTCATTTAAATATGAATTTTGTAGATGCCTATTTTACCTTTGATAAAGGGCAATTGTTTATAAAATATACGGCAGAAGAAAGAATTGATTTTAGAGAACTTGCTAAAAAATTGGCTCAAGTATACAAAACACGTATCGAACTTAGACAAATAGGCGTTCGTGATAAGGCAAAAGAACTTGGTGGTATTGGTCCTTGTGGAAGATTATTATGTTGCAATACTTTTTTAAACGATTTTGAAAGCGTATCTATCAATATGGCAAAAAATCAATATTTATCTCTTAATCCTACTAAGATTAATGGCGTATGTGGAAGATTGTTGTGCTGTTTAAAATATGAGGATGAAACTTATACAGAACTAAAGAAAGATATGCCTGCTCTTGGGTCTAATTATAAAACTTCCAATGGTTTGGTTGGTGAAGTTATCGAGGTAAATCTGTTCAAAAAATATTTTCTAGTAGAACTAAAGGATAAAACAATCGAAAGAATTGATATGTAATATGGAAAAAATAGAACAATTCATGAATTTAAAGAATATAAAAATTTTTCAAGATGAAAAAAAATTTAAATTTAATCTGGATTCCATTTTATTAGCCAATTTTGTATGCACACATTATAAAAGAGGAAAAATTATTGATTTAGCAACCGGAACTTTACCCATTCCTCTTTATTTAAATTTTTATTTAAAACAAAAGATTTGGGCAGTCGAGTTGCAGAAAGATATATGTGAACTAGGAAACAAAACGATTGAAATCAATCACCTGGAAGATTTTATATTTCTGAATCAAGCAGATATTAAAAATATTAAAAATGATTATGAATTACATAGTTTTGATGTTGTTGTTTGTAATCCACCTTATTTTAATCTTTTTAATTCAAAGAAAGTTTCAAACGAAGAATCGAAAGTATTAGCAAGACATAATTTGACTTTAAAAATAGAAGATGTATTATGCGCCGCTAGATTTTTGTTGAAAAATCAAGGTAAATTATTTTTAATTTATAGAACAGAAAATATTCAGCCTCTTCTTTCTTTATTACACGATTATAATCTAGAACCAAAAGTAATAAGATTTATTCACTCTAGAGTAGAGGCAAAGTCAAAATTGTTTTTAATTGAGGCTAGACTTAACGGTAAGTGTGGTTGCATGATAGAAAAGCCATTAATTGTGTATAAAAACAAAATGGAATATACAGAGGAAATACTAGAAATATTTGGAGGAGTTTAAATGATTCAAAAAAGTTACGATAAAAGTGCAAGTTTGTATTTAATACCTACACCAATAGGAAATATGGAAGATATTACATTTCGTGCATTAGAAAAATTGAAAATGGTTGATTATGTATTAAGTGAGGATACACGTGTAACTTCTTTGCTACTAAGTCATTTTTCTATATCAAAAAAACTTGTAAGTTGCCATGAACACAACGAAGATGATCTTAAAGAAAAAATATTACAAGATATTTTGTCAGGAAAAAATATAGGTTTGGTTACAGATAGAGGAACACCTATTATAAGTGATCCCGGCTATAAGGTAGTAAGATATTTAACAGAACATAATGTAAATGTTATATCTTTACCTGGAGCAACAGCTTTTGTTCCTGCTTTAACGGCATCTGGAATTGAACCGTCTCCATTTTTGTTTTACGGATTTTTGAATGCTAAAAGTTCCAAACGAAAGGAAGAGTTAGAGCATTTAAAAAAAGAAAGATATACGATTATTTTTTACGAAGCTGTCCATCGTATTGAAAAGACATTAAAAGATATCCAAGCAATTTTTGGAGATAGAAAAATAAGCTTAAATAGAGAAATCTCTAAATTATATGAAGAAATATATAGGGGAACGATTTCAGAAGTTTTAGAACAATTAGATGTCATAAAAGGCGAATTTGTTATTGTCGTAGAGGGATGCAAGGACGAAATGGATTATAAAAGTATCCCTGTTTTAGAGCAAGTAAATGACTTTGTACAAGAAGGAATGTCTGAGATGGATGCGATTAAAAAAGTAGCAAAAATAAGAGGTGTAGCTAAATCAGAAATATATAAAGAATATCATAATAGGAAGTGATACTATGAAATTAATTGTAGGACTAGGTAATCCTGGAAGAGAATATGAAAATACAAGGCATAATATAGGATTTATGTTTTTAGATGATTATTGCAGTCAAATAGGTATTTCTGTAGATAAAAAGAAGTTCAATGGACTTTATGCTAAAACGAAAATGCAAGGCGAAGATGTTATTTTTCTAAAACCACAATCTTATATGAATTTATCAGGAGAGGTGGTGTTTGCTTTCGTCAACTATTTCAAAATTGATGTTTCGGATATTTTGATCATTCATGATGATTTAGATTTGTATTTGGGAAATTATAGATTAAAACAAAAGGGGTCAGCAGGAGGACATAGAGGCCTTTTAAATATTGAACATTATCTACAAACAAACCAATATAAAAGATTAAAAATTGGTATTTCTAACAATAAAAATATCGATACGAAAGATTATGTATTAGGAAAGTTTTCAAAAGAAGAGCAAACAGTATTAAATAGCATTAAACCAGTTGTTCATGAAATTATCGATGGTTTTTTCACTGAAAATTTTAGTAATTTAATGTCAAAGTACAACAGCAAAAACGAACAATAGGTGATAATATGGATATTTGCAAAGATCTCATAAAAATAGATAAGGAAAAGAACATAAGCATCAGTGGCTTGACTGATGCGTTTTTTGGTACATATCTATATACATATTTTAATAAATACAAGAAAGATATTTTAGTTGTAACTCCTACATTATATGAGGCTAATAAAATTTATGCTTCTATCTCGAATTATACAGAGGATGCTCTTTTGTTTCCTATGGATGATTTCTTGACCAGTGAAGCTATTTCTATTAGTCCAGATTTAAAAATTAGTCGTTTAGAATGCTTGAACGAGTTAGTAAAAGAAAACAGAAACAAGAAAATAGTTGTTACACACTTAGATGGTTATGTACGTTTCTTGCCAAATAAAAAATTATACATGGATTCCATACTAAAATTGGATTTAAATACAAGAATTGAACCAAAAGCTTTAGTAGAAAAATTATTAAACATTGGATATAAGAGGGAAACAATCGTAACAACAACAGGAGAAATTGGAGTAAGAGGATTTGTCATTGATATTTATCCTCTTGGAGAAAATCATCCTGTTCGTTTGGAATTTTTTGGTGATGAGATTGATTCTATTCGTTATTTTGACGAGGCAACACAACGTTCTATAAAAGAAATTAAATCAATAAAAATATTACCTAATACAGAAGATATTTTTGAAACTGGGGTGAATAAAGAACATAAATTTTTATCTGTAGAAAATACAAATATAGGAAATATAGAAGATTATTTAACGAATCCCAATTTCTTTTATAAAGACATAAACCAATTAAATACAGCTTACAAAAAATTAGAGGAAGATGCTTTTAATTATAAACAAGAAAAAGACAAATTATTTCCCGGGAAATATTTTTTGGATTTTAAAGCTCTTTATCATGAAGATGGAATTAAGTATTATACAATAGATAATTATATTCAAGATAAGAATACTATTTATTTTGATAGCAAAGAAATTCCAGATTTTCATGGTGATGTAGAGTTAGTGGATTCCTATATCAAAAAGATGCTTCTTCACAAAAAAACAATCTGTATTTGTGTTTCTAAAAATAGATTTAAAAATTTGAAAAAATACTTGTCTTGTAATTTATATGAAACAACTATAGATGATGTAAAAGAGAGAGTTGTAAATTTGATACCTATGTCTTTAGAAAGTGGTTATTCCTACTTAGATTATATTTTCATAAGTGCAAAGGAATTATTTAAAGAAACTGTACGAAATAAATATAAAACCAAACTAAAGTATACATCAAAAATTAATGATATTAATAAGTTATCTATTGGAGATTATATCGTTCATACTATTCATGGTATAGGAATTTATAATGGTATTAAGTCTTTAAAACAAGGTGACTTAACGAAAGATTATTTGGAAATTTTATATCAAGGAAAAGATAAATTATATATTCCAGTCGAGAAAATTGATTTAATTAGTAAATTTTGCGGAAAAGAAGGTGCTGTTCCTAAGATAAATAAACTTGGTGGCAGCGAGTGGACAAAAACCAAATTAAGAATCCGTGAAAAAGTAAGAGATATTGCAGATACACTAATTAAAATTCATGCCAAAAGAGAATTGAAAGAAGGATATGGGTTTTCAAAAGATACAGAAATGCAATTGCAATTTGAGGAAGAATTCCCTTATGTTTATACTAGAGATCAAGCTTTAGTAACAAAACAAATAAAGGAGGATATGGAACAAAAACATCCTATGGATCGATTATTATGTGGAGATGTAGGTTACGGTAAGACTGAAGTCGCTTTTCGTGCCATGTTTAAGGCTGTATTTGATTCTAAACAAGTTCTTTATCTATGTCCAACAACTATTCTTTCTAATCAAGTTTATGAAAACGCGAAAGAGAGATTTAAAAATTTTCCAGTATCCATTGGCCTTTTAAATCGTTTTACTACAAAGAAAGAGGCTCAAAACATTGTAAATGCCTTGAAAAACAAAACGATAGACATCGTTGTGGGAACACATAGAATCTTAAGCGATGATATCAAACCAAAGGATCTAGGATTACTTGTGATTGATGAAGAGCAACGATTTGGAGTCATGCATAAGGAGAAACTAAAACAATATAAAGAAAATGTTGATGTTTTAACTTTGACTGCTACTCCTATTCCAAGAACACTTCAAATGTCTATGGTAGGACTTAGAAGCTTATCTACAATCGAAACCCCTCCAGTTGATCGTTATCCTGTACAAACTTATGTGATTGAAGAAAGCAATCAAATTATTAGAGATGCAATATATAAGGAGATGTCTAGAGGAGGACAGGTGTTCTTATTATATAATCGTGTTGAATCTATTGAAGAAGAAGCAAAAAAAATACAATCTTTAGTAAAAGATGCTCGTATAGTCGTTGCTCATGGACAAATGAATAAGACAGAACTAGAACAAAAAATGCAAGATTTTATAGATTTTAAATATGATATTTTACTTTGTACTACAATCATCGAAACAGGTATCGATATTCCAAATGTAAACACTTTGATTATTAAAGATGCTGATCGCTTTGGATTGGCACAGTTATATCAAATTCGTGGACGTGTGGGAAGAAGTAATAAAATAGCTTATGCTTATTTGATGTATAAAGGTGGCAAAGTATTAACCGAAACAGCAATGAAAAGATTAAACGTTATTAAGGATTTTACGGAACTTGGAAGTGGTTTTTCTATCGCAACACGTGATTTATCTATTCGTGGTGCAGGAGACATTTTGGGTTCTCAACAAGCTGGATTTATTGACAGTGTAGGAATAGATTTATATCTAAAAATACTAAATGAGGAAGTAGAACGTTTAAAAGGAAAAGAAGTAGAAGAGGAAAAAGAAGAAATGCCACTTCTTAATGTTTCGACTCATATTGATGATTCTTATGTAGAAGAGGCAGATCTAAAAATTGAAATACATAAATTGATTAACGAGATTGACTCTTATAAAAAATTAGAAGAAACGAAGTCTACGATTGAAGATCGTTTTGGAAAAGTGGATGAAGAACTATTGATTTATATGTATGAAGAATGGTTTGAAAAAATAGCAAAGACACTAGAAATCGAAAAAGTCACAAAAACCAAAAATTTTGTGGATTTAACCTTTAGTGAGACCATTTCAAAACGAATTGACACGGAAGCTTTATTCCTATCTGCTTTTCATATTTCAAATATGTTCCGCTTTCAAAGTAAGAATAATAAATTGCATGTCATCTTGGATACAATTAAATTAGAAAAACATTATATTTATTATTTGACAGAACTTTTGGATCAAATAAAGTACCTTGACTAGTGCTAAAAAAATTGTTATCTTTATATAGGAAGATAAGTTAGGTAGGGTACGAAGTATGAGTGATGCAGATGTTAGAATGATATTAAAAGAAAAAAATATAGAAATCACAAAAAACAAACTAGTTTTAGATATAGAAAATAATATGGACTCATTAAAACAAAATATAGAAAACATCTTAAACCTGGAAATGAGTAACATAGAAAGAATTTTAAAGAATGATTATAACATAATGGATTTTAAAGGACTTGCTAGTATAAAAAAACAAATTATGCATTACTTTGATGCAAAGATAGAGCAGATTATAATTGTATGTAGAGAATTTATTGCTAAAGAAACACTTGGTAAAAAATTTATAGATAATTATACAGAAAATTTTAAAGCTATTGAAAATATATTTGATGATGACTTTTTAAAATTAATTAAACAGGTGGAAAACAAACTACCATCTGTAGAAAATAAGGAAAAGATTCATTCTTATTTGGAAGAAAAGTTCGTGTCAAAAATTTTACAAAAAGTTAACGTGCAATTTAAAGAAAGAACGTACATTATAATAAACAATGCGAAAGAAACGTATAACAAGTACTTATTATTAAATAAAAAAACAAATTAGAGCTTCGGCTCTTTTTTTATTTTGATTAACAAAATGGAAATATTTACCACAAGAATTATCGTCTTATTGCGCTTATAATATATATGAAAGAAAATAAAAAGAATGTATAAAATGGAATTTCAGTGGGAACATAAGATGTAGAAAGTGGTGATAGATTTGAAAGCAACAGGTGTTGTTCGACGTATTGATGATTTGGGTAGAATTGTAATCCCAAAAGAAATGAGACGTACTTTAAGAATCCGTGAGGGAGAAGCTTTAGAAATTTTTGTAGACAATGATTTTGTTGCTCTTAAAAAATATTCTCCTATGACTGACTTAGAAGATTTTGCAAAAATTTTGGTGGATTCGGTATATGGAAGTATCAGTAGTAATATATTAGTAACAGATCGAGATAAATTTATAGCAGTCGCAGGACAACTAAAAAAGAAATATTTAAACAAGAATATTAGTCCGTACTTAGAAACACTTATCGATAAGAGAAGTATTAAAACTGAAAAGGATGCAGAAACATTAGAACTTTCTTTAAATGAATTTGAAAAAGGAAGTTATACGATTCATCCTATTATTATGAATGGCGATGCAATTGGCCTTGTTTTGATCTTTTGCTTAGATAAAACGGTAAGTGAAACCGAGGTAAAAATATCACAGATAATCTCGCAAATATTAGGCAAACATATTGAAGAATAAAAAGTTTTATGTTATACTTTCTCCAGATATGGATGAAGTCTATAGTAGGAAAGTTCATCTTTATGATGAGCTTTTTTCTTTAGAAAAGGAGAGATGAAAAATGGATAAAAAAACATATTATATTACGACACCTATATATTATCCAAGTGCTAATTTTCATATTGGACATTGTTATACTACAATTATTGCAGATGCAATAGCTAGGTATAAAAGACAAGCAGGGTATGATGTTTGTTTTCAAACTGGTACAGATGAACATGGTCAAAAAATAGAAAACAAGGCAAAGGAAGCAGGTCTTGAACCAAAGGCTTATGTAGATGAGATTGTTGAAAATGCAAAAGACTTATGGAAATCTCTAAATATTTCTTATGATAAATTTATTCGAACTACAGATGAGTTTCATGAAAAGGCTGTTCAAAAAATATTTACAAAGTTATATGAACAAGGAGATATTTATAAAGGAGAGTATAAAGGACTTTATTGTACACCATGTGAGTCTTTCTGGACACAGACACAACTTGTAGATGGCAAGTGCCCAGATTGTGGTCGTGAAGTACACGAAGTAAAAGAAGAAGCTTATTTCTTAAAATTATCCAATTACGCAGATCGTTTGGTTGAATATATTGAGACCCATCCAGAATTTATTCAGCCCGAGTCTAGAAAAAATGAAATGATTAATAACTTTATAAAACCAGGACTAGAAGATTTATGTGTTTCTAGAACAAGTTTTAAATGGGGAATAAAAGTGCCATTTGATGAAAAACACGTTGTATATGTATGGCTAGATGCCTTGACAAACTATATCACTTCTTTGGGTTATATGAGCGAAGATGATAGCGAATTTAAAAAATACTGGCCTGCAGATCTTCACTTGGTTGGAAAAGAAATTACGAGATTTCATACAATCGTATGGCCTATTATGTTAATGGCTTTAGGACTACCTATTCCAAAACAAGTATTTGGTCACGGATGGTTGATAATAAATGGTGGAAAGATTTCTAAATCCTTAGGAAATTACAAAGATCCAAGAGAATACATTGAAGAATATGGTGTAGATGCTGTACGTTATTTTGTATTAAGAGAAGTTCCTTTTGGAAATGATGGTGTATT
>CAZWZO010000006.1:0-13274 GCA_964638525.1 uncultured Muribaculaceae bacterium
ATCGGTCATAGGTAAAAGTAAGATATCCAAAAGTGTATTCTTCTCTACTTGAATAATTCCTGCTTCTCTTAACTGATAAAACAAACGAGTAAGCCCAATACTCATTCCAACACCAGGCAAAGCTTTATCTGTGTAATATTCAGCAAGCGAATCAAACCTTCCACCTGAACAAATACTACCAATAGAAGGATAAGCATCCAAAATAGTTTCATATACAATTCCCGTATAGTAATCCAATCCTCTAGCAATCGTTAAATCAATCTTGAAATTTTCCTCGTTTATACCTAAATTTCTCATATAAGAAATAACCGTTTCTAACTCTTCTACTCCATTTAAGAAAGTAGCATTTTGAATGGAAAAAGCTTTTAATTTCTTTATTTTTTCATCAGTTGTTCCTTCAATTTGGATAAAAGCAACAATGGATGAAATCTGTTTAGCACTCAATCCCTCTTTTAATAAATTTTCCTGAACTTTTTCTATACCAATTTTATCAATTTTATCAATTTCTCTTAATACATCGCTAGCTTTTTCTTTTAAATTTAAAGATTCAAATAAACCATTTAAAATCTTACGATTGTTGATACGAATTGTAAATTTTCCGATATGCATTCTCGTGAAAACTTCATTCATAACACATGGTATTTGAGCGTCATTTAATAGGGAAAGTTCATTATCTCCAATAATATCAATATCACATTGATAAAACTCTCTATATCGTCCCTTTTGACTACGTTCTCCACGGTATACTTTTCCTATTTGATATCTTTTAAACGGAAACACCAACTCGTTATAATATTTGGCAACATACTTTGCTAAAGGAACGGTTAAATCAAATCGTAAAGATAGATCATTTTCTCCCTTATTAAAACGATAAATTTGTTTCTCTGTTTCTCCACCTGCTTTAGCAAGAAGCACGTTTGAGTATTCAATAACAGGCGTATCTAAAGGTAGGAAACCATACTTTTCATAAGTTTCCCTAATAATATCTTTTAACTTATTGAATAAAATTTGTTCCTGTGGCAATAACTCCATAAATCCTGATAAAGTTCTAGGTTCTACTTTTTCCATATATCCTCCTAAATAAAAAGCTATATAAGCTTATACTTATATAGCCAAAGTACAAGCATCATAAATAGATGCTTGCTATTGTTTATTTTTCCAAGCATCCTTTCGTAAAATGATGATGATGTAATTTACAATCTTTTTTCATACATTTACTCCTTGATGCATAAATTATACTATTTTTGTGTGGTTTTGTCAATTGTCTTTACAAGGCTCTTGTTCCCTTTTACTTCCTCTTCACAGGCAAGTTTTTCCTTTAAAACAGGTGGAAGAATAGTGGCTAATTCTTCTTTATTTATTCCACCAGCGAAAAAGTACAATTCTTTTAAGGACTGATAACTTAATGTTTCCCTCTCAAAAAAGTACAACTCTTTTAAGGTTTGATAACTTACTGTTCCATTCTTTTCATAGGAAAAGCATGCTTCCAAATCTTCTTTATAATTAGAAACTTGTTTTCTATCTTTGTTATCATGATACAACATAGTTAATCTTTTTACTTCTTCAAGTGATTTTGTTACTGTATCGATTTCTTCTGAATTTACCAAATGAATAGCCTGCATCTTTTCTTCTAGTTCTTTCTTATAGTCGGGAAGCCTCTCCTCTAAACAATCATTTATTTTTCTTAAGTTTTTTATAGGAACGAAATCTGTATTTCTTTCCAATATTTTTTCAATTTCTTCTACAATTTTCGGAAAATGGATTTGATCATAAGAAACTTTATAAAATTTATAAAAATCTGGTGGGTTGTATTCTAAGTCATAATTAGGTTCTATTCTTAAAAGTGTAGTGGAAACATTTTTGTATTGGAAATGATCCTTTATTGTTGTTTGTGGTGGCAAAAGAGTACCTCGTACTATCTCTTCCTTATGCTCAAGTACACCACAATTTATAAGAATTTGATGATATACTTTTTTTAATTTTTCTTGATCTACATATACTGCATATCTTACTAGTCCTTCAAAATCATCATTCTTTTCATACCTATAATCGTACATACTTTCCTCCTATAAATAACATTCTTGTTCTTCCAAACAAGTATAAAGATAAGAACTTTCTTCTAAGTTTTTAAGTGTATATTGTACTTTCTTTTTATTTCGAATTTTTGGGTCGTTTTCTAAAATCTTATTTAAAAGATCCACTTCGTCACTAAAAGAAACTTCTTTAACTAACTTGGTTTTAAAGCAATCTTTTATTTCTTTAACATAACAATCAAAAGGATAATTTCTTTTAATAAGATTCTTTTTATATCTTCCTTCTTCTAAATTTTTAATAGAAGCTGGAATTTGATATTTTCTCAAAAATTTTAAATTCTTATAATCTTCTTTTTCAATTACTTCATTTAATTCTTTAATTAAAAGTGGGTACTTTATAATATCATAATCAAACTCACAAGCTAAAAACAAAAATTTGTGTTTATAAGTAAAATTAATAACCATGCTATCCTTTTCTATTGGATTAAATATAGAAGTAGTAATTAGATTTCTATGTTCTTTTTCACCATGTTTTTTTATTATTTTTTCTTTTATTTTTTCTAATTTTTTATCTACCTCTACCTCATAAAATCTAATTTTATTTTTTACAATTTTGTAATACATATCCTTCACCCTTTCTTTATTTGTGTACACAATACACATTCATATTCTTTTTAAAATGTATTTTGTTAAATACATTTATTTTTTAAATTGATACAATTTTGCAGGTTTGTTTCCTTCAAACCTTTTTTCTTTTTTGCTATCTTCGACGAGCAACAATAATTTTTTTCTAAAGTTCCTACGATCAATTTTCTTATCCAAAATAATTTCATACGTTTTCAAAAGTTCTGGCATAGTGAAATATCCTGAGTAGAAATCTTTGAGTATATCCGTATTTATGATTTTCTCTTGCAAAGTTTTCAGGTTTTCTTTTAATATTAAATCTCCATCATAAGCAAGAGTATGAACTTGTTTAATGTTTACCCATGCGGCATTACTTGTTTTTTCTGTAACCTTATTTACTTTTACTTTTTTACTATCAATAACACCTATATAAGAAACACAAAACATTCGAAAGATAGGAGATCGATCTACCTGATCAAATACATTTGCTTTATACAACCTTACGTGTTCTAAACTTGTCTTTTCCTTTATCTCTCTTTTTATGGCTTCGTCTAATGTTTCATTGTTGTAAACGGCTCCTCCAACTAAAGCCCACTTACCTTTAAAAGGCTCGTTTTCTCTTTTAATCAACAAAACTTTTACCTCGCCCTTTTCTACTGTAAATAGTGTAGCCATAACATGCATACCCTGATTTTTATATAATGGATTCTTAATGTTCATCTTCATCACCTTACAATATTATTATATGCGTATATTATACACATGTCAATATAAAATAAAAAAAGAAAACAAAAAAAAGTAAGTTGACATTTTGTTTTACAAACTTACTTTTTTTGTTCTTCTATATCAGGAAGTTTTATATATCTTTTTCCTAATTTTACTAAATCAACTAATACTTTTACTATATAAAAAACCATGAATAGAAATATGATTAAATCTGTTTTTAAATAGCTCGTTGTTTTTAATGTAGTAGCAACAAAAACAAGGGAAAAAAGCATCAGAAATAAATAAAAACTAGATAAAATAAAGCATTTTTTTACTGGTTTGATAAAAATTCTTCCCCCTACTTCTACTATACGATTGAAAATAACAAAAAGTTCCAATACAATCAAAATAGCAAAAAACACTGGAAGAAGTCTTATTATATAATCTGAAAAACTAGGGATTTGCTCTTTTTGTAATATAATTTTGTATTTTGTTAAATAATAGGTTGCAAGAACTGCTAGAACACTAAATACAACAAAAATAAGATACGTTTTGATTCTAAAGTTTCTAGCATACTTTTTTACTCTTGGTAGAGTGGCCCCTTCTTTTTCGTGAGCCATATCCATTCTTTTTATTTTTTTTACTTCTTTATCTTTAAAAAAGATACGAAGAAAGAAATCTTTCTTTATTTTCATACTTCACTCCTAAATATAAAATAGCTTCTTTTAATATTTTCTTATCTTCCTTAAAGGTAAGTTTATTTAAAGCTTCTTTTTCTAAAAACCAATCTAATTCTTTAATTTCACTTTCTTGTGCTTGAGCCATAGAACTAGAATCTTTTAATTCTCCTAGGAAAAAAATAACATCTTTTACCACATTTTCCTTTGGGCAATAGGTAGAAATTTTTCTGAACTTTGTATCTAGTGTAACCTCTAGATTTGTTTCTTCTTTAATTTCTCGAAAAGCTGTTTGTTCCTCTGTTTCCCCTTTTTCTACGTGCCCTTTAGGAAAAGACCAATGCCCTGCGTTGTGTTTTAAAAGCAAAAAATAGGTTTTCTTTTCCATCTTTTTATATACAATTGCTCCACAAGATTTTTCTTTTATCATAAAATCACCTACTTACTATTACATATTCTTATATTTCTTTTCTAATAATAAATAAATCTTTTCTTCTTTCAAAATAGGTTGTGTCAAGGCAAGAAAATATTCATATTTTTTCATAAGCTTTTGTGCCTGTTCTTTTGAAGTTAAAGATACATAATCAATATTGTCAACTAAATCCGCACACTTTACAAGAAGAGCATCCTTTCCATATTGAAGACAATTTGCAAATAACTTTCTTGTTTGTTCTTTTTTATCCGTAATTGTAGGATCAAAACTAACAGCTTGTACTATATCCGCAATCTTCTTAGAAAAATGAGCTTCGATTTCTTCATACTTCGTATCCGTATCTTCAAGCAAATCGTGCAAAATCGCACCAATTACTACATCCTTAGAATATTCATATTGATACAAAGTCATAGCTACTCTAAAAGAATGAAGTAAAACAGGTTTTGTATTATATGAACTTTCTTCTAGTCTTTTTGCCGTATAATGTAAAGCATAATCCATCTCTTTTTCAAAATCACAATCATATGGTTTAAACATAAGCTTTCCTCTTTCTTCTTTATTATAGCATAATAAAAAGTCCTATATAGAACTTTTTTTAATTTATCTTTTCTTTTTTTAAAAACTTCTTTTCTAAAAAAGAAATATACAAAATTAAATAAGCCATTGAAAGCAAAAATCCAGCACAAACATCACTTGTATAGTGCACACCTAAATAAATTCGACTTACTCCAATCATTAAAATTAATAAAGGCAAAAACACACAAAGTACTCCTTTTAAATATTTATTTTTAATGTATCTGCAAGATAAATAAAGCAAGAATCCATAAAAAGCCAAACTAACCATAGAATGTCCCGATGGAAAACTATATCCGTTTTCTACTATTATTTGGAAGTCTGGTCTTGGTCTATGAAAGAGAAATTTAGCAAACAGATTTAAGATTGTTACAAGAAATAAATTGCTTCCAATACATATTCCTATCTTCTTATTCTTTATAAAAAGAAAGAAAAGAAGTGTAAAAGGAACCAAGCAACTAGCACTTCCAAACCAAGTGATTACTTTTACAACAGGAGTAAGAGAAGGACGAATCAAATAGGTTTTCATTAACTGATAGCCATAAACATCTTCTTTCATGATTTCCTTATAAAAAACATCCTCCGCAAAAGCAAAAAAGAAAAGTAAACAAAGAAAGAAAAGAATCCATCTATAATTTTTTCTAAAAAACATCTTTATTTTAGTATGCATATCTTTTCACTTCCTAGTTTACTAAATTACTATCTATAGTTTATCATAAAAATAAAAATTATAAAACCAATTTACTATGCATTTTTCACTTTATCCTAGTTTATTATATTCTTCCTCTGTAACAGGCTCACACCACTCATTTGATGTATTTTCTCCTGGAACTTCGAAAGCAATATGACTAAACCAAGAATCTTTTCTTGCACCATGCCAATGCTTTACATTAGCGGGTATGACAATTACACTACCTGGACTTAAAGCAACTGCCTCTTTGCCTTCTTCTTGGTACCAACCATATCCTGCTGTACAAATCAAAATTTGTCCTCCACCCTTAGAAGCGTGATGGATGTGCCAATTGTTTCTGCATCCTGCTTCAAAAGTTACATTTGCTAAAAATATCGGGCTTTCTTTTGGATTGGTTAATGGATTTAAATAACTCTTTCCAATAAAATACTTAGCATAATCTACATTAGCCTCTCCTAAGCCAAATACATTTTCCTTATCAAATTCTTCTTTATTCATCCTTATAAACCTCCTTAGCTAAATTAAATACAGCCCATCCTTTAGGCCATCCTGCATAAAAAGCAGTATGAGTAATAATTCCAGCCATTTCCTCTTTGGTTAATCCATTTCTTTTTGCATTTTCTAAATGATATTTTAGTGAATTATCTGTAATACCACTTGCCATTAATGCTACAACTGTAATTATGCATCTTGTCTTTAAATCAATCGATTCATCATTCCAATTTTCTCCAAATAAAATATCATCATTATAATGAGCAAAATTAGGAGCAAATTCAAAAAGAGCATCACGACCTGCTGTTTGTTTTATCATTGTTCACACCACCTTTGTACTTCTTCTTTTGCATCATTTGCATCACTGCCATAAATAGCAAGGCCTTTTTTTATGGATGCTCCCGTACATATTCTATTTAAATCTTCCATTACGTTTCCTAATCCTGAACCTTCATGTGTTGAAAATGGATAAACAACTTTTCCATGAAAATCCAGCTTTTCTAAAACCGTAAACAATGGACAAGGATAGTGTCCCCACCAAATAGGCCCACCAATATAAATAACATCATAATCTTCAATCGTATCCAATTGCTTTTTAACCATAGGTCTTACCTTGTTTTCTATTTCCTCTTTTGCTACATCACAGCACTCTCTATAATTATAGGGATAACTTTCTACTGGTTCTACTTTAAAAACAGTAGCATTGGTCTTTTCTTTTATAAACTCAGAAACAACCTCTGTATTTCCTTTATCAATATTTCGAATACCATCACGCATATAATTTTCTCCTGTGTGAGAAAAATAAATAATTAAACTTTTCATTCTTTCCTCCTCATACTTTGGATGAAAATTAGCAAAACGTTCTAATGCTTCTTCTGTTCTTATGTAGTATCTTTCTTGCTTGTTAATTTTCTCTATTTCTTTCATTTCTTCTTTGGTTAAAGAAAAATCAAATATAGAAAAGTTTTCTTGAACGTGTTCTATATTTTTTGAGCCTGGTATGACAATAAACCCCATTTGAATATGCCATCTTAATATGATTTGAGCAGGAGTTTTGTTGTATTTCTTTGCCAATGTTTTAAAGATCTCTTCGTTTAAAAGCTTAGAATCTCCATGTCCAAGTGGATACCAACTCATTAACTTTATACCGTATTTATCCAAAGTTTTTCTAAGACTTTCTTGTGTATAGTAAGGATGAGCCTCTACTTGAATCACTTGAGGTATAATTTCACAATTTTCTAATAAATCATCCAAATATCCTCCTTCAAAATTAGAAATACCAATTGCACGAATCTTGCCTTCTTTATAAGCTTTTTCTAGCATTCTATATCCTTTTTCATACCCTCCGGCCGGTTGATGAATAAAGAGTAAATCTATATAATCTGTACCTAATCTTTCTAATGTTTCCTCTATTGCGTTTTCATTTTCATATTCACTTACCCATAGCTTTGTTGATAAAAAGATTTCTTTTCTATCCACCTTAGAAGCTTTGATACCTCTTCCTACTGCTCTTTCATTTACATAAGCGTTTGCAGTATCAATAAGTCTATATCCCATCTTAAGAGCTTCACAAACACTTTTTTCTGCATCCTCTGGTTGAATAAGATATGTGCCCAGTCCAAACATAGGCATTTCAACTTGATTATTTAACTTTACTGCTTCCATTATTCTTCCTCCATAAAATCCTTTCTTTTTCCTTGTTCGATTTCTTCATATAATTTTATTTTATATGTAAGCTTATCTATGGTTGCGTTCAATTCTTCTTTAGTTTGTTCC
The DNA here is from genome assembly GCA_964638525.1 of uncultured Muribaculaceae bacterium. Lineage (GTDB taxonomy): Bacteria > Bacillota_I > Bacilli_A > RF39 > UBA660 > CALVUP01. Next base: position 8,005 of record CAZWZO010000006.1, read on the forward strand.
AATTCCTTTTTTTGTTCTTGTAATAACTCCTTACGAAGAGTAACTGTTTTTCTACCTTGGTGAAACAAATTCATATATTCAAGTAGTTTTTCAATAGACATACCAGCTTGTCTCATACACTTGATAAACTCAATCCATCTCATAGAAACTTCGTCATAATTCCTTATTCCTGATTTTGTTCTTGGAACAGGAGGAAGAAGTCCAATTCTTTCATAATATCTAAGTGTATCTTGTGTAATTGCGTATTTTTCACTTACTTCTTTTATAGTCATTTTCTCTATTACTCCTTTTATTTCTTTAAAAGATTTTCTACATCTTTTACTATTTGTTCCTTTGTTAAATGATTTTCCCTTAACAAATCTTCTAAATTATATCGATCGTAAAAAGCTTTTCTTACTCCATAGTTTTTTACCTTCATTGTATCCGTACCATAATAACGAGCAATTTTCTCACCAAATCCACCATCTAAAATACCATCTTCTAGAGTAAGAACGATTTCATGATTTTCTTTTAGTTTCTCTAATAAATCTTCATCTATTCCCGTTATGTATCTTGGATTAATTAAAGTTGCTTTTATATTTAATCTAGCGTTTAACTCTTTTTCTACTTCTTCTCCTAATTGATAGAAGTCTCCTAAAGCAAGAATTGCTACGGTTGACCCTTGTTTTTCTACTTTATATTTATTTAGTTTGCTATAATCACTTTCTATTTTTCTTTCATCAGTAATTACACCATTACAAGGTGTCTTTATTGCAACTGGATGTTCTTTTTGTTCCAAACTCCAATCTAACATCTTAAAATATTCTTCTTTATTTGTAGGAGCTAAATAAACCATATTTGGAATGTTTGCAATTAATGGAATATCATAAAGACCAAGATGAGTAATATCGTTCATTCCATAAACAGAAGCTGTATTTACAATGATTGTAGCTGGGCTGTTGTTAATACATAAATCTTGAGACATTTGATCATAAGTTCTTTGCATAAAACTAGCGTGTGTAGCAAACACAGGTTTGCCTCCATTTTTTGCTATACCTGATGCTAAAGCTATACCTTGCTCTTCTGCAATGCCAACATCAATAAATTGCTCTTTTGCTTCTTTTCTTTTTTCTTTAGTAAAACCAATATTCGTTGGAACTCCTGCAACAATGGCTACAACTTCTTTATCTTGTTTCATCTTCTTAAGTAAATACTCTGCCGTTAGGCTTCCATAATTTTCTTCCTCAAAATGAAATTTAGGCTCTCCTGTTTCAATATCAAATGGCATAGACCAATGAAAAGCTTCTTTATTTTCTTCTGCTTTAGCGTATCCCTTTCCTTTTGTTGTATGAATATGAACAACAATTGGATGATCAATATCTTTTACCTTTTCAAAAGCAAAAATCAATTTTTCGATATCATTCCCTTCTTCTACATACATATAATCTAGTCCCATTGCTTTAAATAAATTACAAGGAGCTTCTCCATTTGTTTTTCTAAGTTCTTCTAAATTTTTATAAAGTCCACCATGATTTTCTGCAATAGACATTTCGTTATCATTTACAACAATAATAAAATTTGTTTTTCTCTCTCCAGCAAAATCTAAGCCTTCAAGTGCTTCTCCTCCGGATAAAGAACCATCTCCAATTACAGCAACTACATTATAATCCTCCTTCTTTAAATCACGAGATACAGCAAGTCCTGCTGCCAAAGCAATAGAAGTAGAAGTGTGTCCGATCTTAAAGAAGTCATGTTTGCTTTCTTCAAAATCAGAATATCCAGTTACATCATCATATCTATCTTCATATAAGAAAGCCTCTTTTCTTCCTGTCAAAATTTTGTGTACATAACTTTGGTGTGACACATCAAATACAAATTTATCTTTTGGAGAAGAAAAAACATAATGCAAAGCAATTGTTGCTTCTACCATTCCAAAATTAGGACCAAAGTGTCCTCCATGAATGCTTAACTTTTTTAACAATACCTCTCTTATTTCTTCTGCAAGAACTGGTAATTGTTCTTTTTCTACTTTTTTTACGTCCTCTGGACCATTTATTTTATTTAATATCTTCATTTCATTCACCTCACTATTATTATATAACACTTATAGTTAACTCCAGGTCAAGACTTTTTATAAAAAAAGAAAAAAGTAATTTCTACTTTTTTCGTACACTTATATCGTCACTGTCTTTTAACGTACCAATTAATAAGGAAGAAGTTGGAATGTGTTTAGAATAATTTTCCAAGACTTTCTTTTCATCGTAATTCGCATAGCAATACTTACAAAAGTGTTTGCAAGAATTATAAACCCCTATATCTACCATTTTTACACAATGACATTTTCTCTCTTTTCGAGCCGTCCACTCTTCTTTATATATTTTTCCAGTTAATTTATAAGCAAGTTCATGAGACAAACATTCTCCTTTAGAAAAACCATACTCCACTAAATTCTGTTCTTCAAAACAAGTATGTACAAGCATACCATGTTCTTTAGCACTTTTACTAAAAGAGGTTCCAATTGCTTTATAGTCATCTTTGGTAAATGGTTTCACATTCAATATTTTTCTGTTTTTTCTAACATTCTTATAATCATCTAAAAAAGAAATTAATATTTTCTTTACAGAACCATCCAATACTTTGCACAATTTATCAAAAGCTTTTATATGGTACTCTAGTGTATAACGATTACTTATAAAAACAGGATCGTATCTTACCACTACATTCTCTTTTCCAATTAAAGCCGATAGTTTTTTTACAGCATCAATAATTTGTGTTTTTTGTGGCAGATTCGGTTCGATGTCTTTTTTATAAGGTGTAATGGTAACATGAAATAACATAGGTATTTTTATTTTATGTAGTTGATTTAATATAGGAATAGGATTTTTCGTACAAAAGAAAAGTAAATCTACATCCTGAAAATAAATTCGACTTACTTTTTTATCATAAAATGGATTCCTTACATCTACGTATCCTTCTTTATAACGATTTAAAAACCATTTTGAGTAAAAAGCCACAATATCCGTTCTTCCGCTCACATTTAAAATCATTTACAACACATCACTTTTCCTATATCTCTTTAATTTTGCTTTTAATAAAGTATATCTACGATTTGTATCCTCTGTTAAAATCTTTTCTCTTGTTACTACTTGATAATTTTCATAATTAATAGGACAAGTAAATTGTGAAGCTGTTAAATCTATAATCTTTCCTTCTACTAAATTAAAATAATGACTGATTCCATTCACATGAATTTTACAAATATCCCCACAAAAATAATCTTGAACAAGTAAAGAAGTAATTGCACACATTCCAAAACATTTATTATTTAAAGTCCACTTTTCTTGTACTTTTTTGTAACACAAATCTTTAGAATAGCATTTAAATAAAGCTTCCTTTAATTCTTTAAGTTCCATAACAACATCCATTCTCTTTTATAAATTTATCCTGCTTTCTTTCTCTTTTGCACCATATATCCTTTTTTCACCTATCTCTTTATAATTGCCCATAATTTCATAAAGTGATGTCGGCGTACATGCATAGCCCTTATCAATTTCTTCTTTTTCTTCATCGGTTAGTGGATACAATCCTACTAAAACAAATCGCTCCTTTTTATCATTTTCTACCACACTAGGATTCTCAACATCATACAATAAATATTTAGCTGGATAATCCGATTCTTCTTTACTAAGTGTTACAAAAGCATGTGGGTTCGTATCATCATGAAACGCTTCTCTTAAATAAGATAAATTAAGCTCTGGTTTTCTAGCAATTTTATTCTTATCATAAAGATTTTTAAGAATGATGTAGGCCGCAGTAGATTTTTCACTACACAAGGCAACATTCTTCCCCTTTAAATCTGATATTTTTGTTCCGATAACCATACCATCCTCATCAGTAACAGCCCTTTTCTCATATATTTCTTCACGAGATAAATTATTATCGCTTTTAGAATAAAAATATTCATGAATCTTATTTTGTATTATTTCAGTAACACAAATAAAATTAATATCGCTCGTGTCTATAGCTTCTGCTATTTTAGTCATATCTTGTATAAAGTCCTTATCAATTATGGCGGTACCATATCCGCCAATCATTGTATTTTCAAGAAGACAATTTTCTTTAATATCACTGCTTATTATGGTTGGTTTATCAAAACTTCTTGAAATTATATTGTCATTTACCATATTTTGTTCTCCAATCAATTATTTTTTCAAGTTCATTATATTTTCTTTCTTGGTTTTTGTCAATTTTCGAGTTATAAAGGAATATTTAAACAAAAAAACGAATCCGTTTGGACTTGCTATCTATTTCAATTTGTACAAAGCAAAAGGAAGAGGCATCCTCTTCCTTTTGAAATACTACTTACCAAGTGTACAGATACACCTGCAACAATCTAAAGTACCTTAATTATATCATTTTAATTAGTTAAGTCAATACTTTTTCACGATCTTCTATTGTTTCAGTAACAATAATTCTTTGGCTTTTGGATTTCTCTGATTCTTTCATTTCTTCAAATGCATAATACTGTTTTATTCTTCCTAATATAGCATCATTATCCTTTTTAGTGATAATTGCTATCTTATTATCTATATAATAAGGTTCTCTAATCCTATTAGAACTAATATTAATCAAATTCTCTATCCTTACCGTTCCTAACTTTTTGTTTAATAAATCATAGTGAAAATAATAATTATCACCCCTGTGCTTTGATGTAAGTGGTAATACAGTCCACATTTTTTTATTTGAGGTGCTCCTCCATAATATTACTGGTCTTAATTTTCTGAGTTCACTTCCAATATTGTATCCTAAATCCACCCAATAAATTGCGCCAACTTTTAAAGTGGAAAGGTTAAAACTTTCCTTGTTAATGAGTCTTAATTTTTCTTTACACCACTTACTATAAGCTATCCCATCTGGAGTATTGCTCGTATTATCTTTAACATAGCTTAAGAAACTCACTTTAGAATTTAGTAAAATATTATCAAATTCTTTATTCGTTATCTTAATAGAACTTCCCTTAATATAAACACACCTTTTGATATTAGAACGATTATAATCAGTAATTTCATCTAATACTATACACTTGTCAATAGATTCTAAATAAATACTATTATTCTTTTCTTCATTATAAACTGGTACCCCAACATAATGGTTTTGTGATAAGTTATAAAGAATTAAGATCCATTGCTTATTACTATTTAAATCATATTCATACACTTGTTTCCAATTTATCATGAGCATTTATATTATCATCCTCCTAATATAAAAAAACTAGTAGTTAAAACTTAAAT
>CAZWZO010000007.1:0-11775 GCA_964638525.1 uncultured Muribaculaceae bacterium
TATGATTGTTACTTATTCTAAAGCCTTTTCTATGGATCATAAAGAAATACAAAGAGTAAAACAAGCTGGTCTTACAATTAAAAATTATGATGAAGTGATGGGAGATGTTTCTAAGTTATTTAAAACCATTGCAGTATGTGGTACGCATGGAAAAACGACAACTTCTTCATTAATTAAGCATATTTTATCTAAAACCAAAGGATGCAATTATTTTATTGGAGATGGAGAAGGGTACGCTAATAAAAATAATGAACTTTATGTTCTTGAATCTTGTGAATATAGAAAGAACTTTTTAGCATATCATCCTACCTATGCTGTATTAACTAATATTGAACTTGAGCATGTAGAATGTTTTGATGGCTTGGAAGATGAAATTAGAACTTTTGAACAATTTGTAAATAAAGCCGAATTTATAGTCGCATGTGGGGATGATGAAAACATTCGTAAAATTCGTACAAATAAAAAAATCGTTTATTATGGTATGGATCACAGCAATGATATTTATGCAACAAACGTTAATCTTACAAAGAGTGGTAGTGAGTTTGATGTTTACTACAATAATGATTTCTATGGACATTTTGAAATTCCTTTGTATGGAAAACATATGGTATTAAATACTCTTGCTACTATTGTTATTTGCGATATGGAAGGTATTAATAAAGAAACCATTCATGATTTATTACAAACGTTTGTAAATGCTAAGAGAAGATTTAAAGAATATGCATATAAGGATGTTGTTATTGTTGATGATTACGCTCATCATCCAACAGAACTTAGAGTAACACTTGAATCAGCAAGACAAAAATATCCAGATAAAGAGGTCATAGGTGTATTTTTACCTAATACCTATTCTAGAACACAAGCTTTATTAGATGACTTTGCCGAAGTATTAAAAAAAGCAGATAAAAGCTATGTCATGGATATTTCTTGTGATAGAGAGAAAAAAGAGGATTATGGAAATATTAGTAGTGATGATTTAATAAAAAAAATACCAGGCTGTGAAAAAATTAGTATTGAAACCGTAGATAAATTGTTAAAACATAAAAACGCGGTTATTTGTTTTATGAGTTGTGCTAATATTTATTTAATTATTGATGCATTTAAAAAACGATTAGGAGAGCAAGATGAAAAATAAAAATGAAATCTCTTTTCAAGTAAAAGAAAAAGAAGAACTGCTTCCTTTTCTTTTGAAACATTTTGAAGGAAAGTCAAAGAACAATATTAAAAGTTTTCTAAGTAATAAACAGGTACTGGTTAATAAGCAAATTATTAAAAATCATGATTATTTGTTAAAAGAAAAAGATGAAGTACGAGTTAGACTTCATTATGTAAAATATAAAAAAGAAAATATTCAAATTTTGTATGAAGATGAAGAATTCCTTGTCGTAATAAAACCAAGTCATTTGTTGTGTATTAAAGATGGAAAAAGTAAAGAAGAAAATTTGTATCACTTAGTAAGTGAATATGTTAAGTTAACAAATAAGAAAAATAAAATCTTTATTGTTCATCGTTTAGATAAGGACACAAGTGGAATTGTTTTGTTTGCTAAAACAGAAAGAACAAAAGAATATTTGCAAAAATATTGGAACGATAAAGTCGATCGTTTCTATATGGCTATGGTGCACAATATTCCAAAAAAAGATTCTTCTACGATTGTTTCTTATCTTAAAGAAGATAAAACGCATAGAGTCTATTCTACCAATGATAAAACTCATGGGGAGTATGCTTCCACTTATTATGAAGTCTTGGAAAAACAACAAACAAAGGCTTTATTAGGAATAAAATTAAACACCGGAAGAAAGAACCAAATTCGTGTACATATGCAAGATATTGGTTGTCCTATTATAGGAGATAAGAAATATGGAATAAAAGATAATGCAAAAGATATGTGTTTGTATGCTTATAAGCTTTCTTTCTTTTATAACAAGGAAAGGTATACATTTGAAGCAAAAGATATTTTCTTTCTTTAGCTATTTATAAGAAGAACTTTGAATTCTTCTTTTTTTTGATTATAATAGTAATAGAGGTGATTACTATGGTTGTTGGTGTGTTAGTAGAACTATCCAATAAAAATATAGATAAAGTTTTTGATTACACAGTTCCTAGTAATCTAGAAGAAAAAATTAAAGTAGGAATCCGTGTTCATGTACCTTTCGGACACATGGAATTAGTAGGATTTATTTTGGAAATAAAAGAGAAGAAAGAGGAAAATTTAAAAGAAATACTTGATGTTATAGACGAAGAGGTTATTTTAAACGATGAGTTGTTAGAACTAGGAAAAAAAATCCAAAAAAAGACATTGTGTACGTTAATTTCGGCTTATCAAGCTATGCTTCCTAAAGGATACAAAGCCAGTAGAAAACATAAAATACAGGAGAAAAAACTATCATATGTAAAAGTTATAAATAAAGAGGCTACAGATATCAATGCATCTCAAAAAAGAGTTCTTTCTTTTATTGGTTCAAAAGAAGTATTAAGAAGTGATGCAAATAAAATATCAAAAAGTAGTGTGGATACTTTAATAAAAAAAGGAATTCTTGCCTGTTTTTCTAAAGAGGTTTATCGTTTAGAAGAGGAAGAGAAAAAAGAAGAAAAAAGACATCTTTTAACAGAAGATCAACAAAAGGCAGTAGAAAAAATAATATCGGTCCAAGAAGAAAAGGTATTTTTACTTCATGGTGTAACGGGAAGTGGGAAAACAGAAGTTTATATGGAATGCATTGAACATTGTTTAAAAATGGGGAAACAAGCAATTGTACTAGTTCCAGAGATTTCCTTAACTCCACAGATGGTTTCACGTTTTAAAAGTCGCTTTTCTTCTTCCATAGCCGTTTTACATAGTGCTTTATCCGATGGAGAAAAATATGATGAATATCGTAAGATTGCTAGAGGAGAAGTCCAAATTGTTATAGGAGCAAGAAGTGCTATATTCGCACCACTTAAAAATATAGGTATTTTTGTTGTTGATGAAGAACATACTTCTTCCTATAAGCAGGAAAACAATCCTAAGTATAATGCTATAGATATTGCTATAGAAAGAAGTCACTATCATCATTGTGCTGTTGTTTTAGGATCCGCTACTCCAACATTAGAAAGCTACGCTCGAGCCTTAAAGAAGGTATATACTTTGGTAGAACTTCCAAAAAGAGTAAACAACCAAGCCTTACCAAAGGTAAAAATCGTGGATATGAACGAGGCGATTCGAACAAGTAAAAAGGGATTTTCTTTGGAACTACTTCAAAAGATAAAACAAACTCTAGATAAAAAAGAACAAGTCATGTTGTTATTAAATCGTAGAGGGTACTCTTCTTTTGTCAGTTGTTCTTCTTGCGGATACGTAGAAAAATGTCCAAATTGTGATATTAGTTTAACGTATCATAAATCTTCCAATACCCTTAGATGCCATTATTGTGGATATGGTACCAAAAAAAATAAAATTTGTCCAAATTGTAAAGAAGAAGGAATGAAAGATTTAGGTAGTGGTACTGAAAAAATAGAAGAAGCTTTGCATGAATTGTTTCCCGAAGCAAAAGTAGTCAGAATGGACTTTGATACAACTTCTAAAAAAGGAGCGCATGCTAAAATTATCAATGATTTTAAAAATAGGAAATACGATATATTACTAGGAACGCAAATGATTGCAAAAGGTCTTGATTTTGAAAACGTTACTTTAGTAGGAGTTATTAATGCAGATACTTCTTTAAACATCCCTGATTTTAGAAGTAGTGAAGTTACTTTTCAACTTTTGGATCAAGTTGCTGGTAGAAGTGGAAGAGCGAGTAAACAAGGACAGGTTCTCATTCAAACTTTTAATAAAGATCATTACGCGATTCAATATGCAAAAGAGCATGATTATTTAGGATTCTTCTCTACAGAAATGATGATTCGAAAACAACTTTCTTATCCACCGTATTATTATCTTACTTATGTAAAAATTATTAGTAAAAGTTACGAGGAGGCATCACAAGAAGCTAAAAAAGTAGGAAATGTGTTAAAAAGAAATTTAAAATCTTCTATTATTTTAGGTCCTTCGGTATGTAGTATGTTTCGAGTAAACAATACTTATCGTTTTGGTGTAATTATCAAATATAAGAAAGAAGAAAATTTATATCCAACTTTAGAGAAAATCATAGAACATTATAAAACCAATCATAAAATTACGATTGATATAGATTTTAATCCCAATAGTTTATAGAGGTGTGTTATGGAAAAAAAGAAAATTATTTTTATTTGTGTTGTTGTCTTTTTCTTTTGTTTGCTTCTTTTTTTGGGTTTCTATTTTTTATTTAGAGTTAAATTAGATAACAGTGGATTTGTACTTAAAGATAATTTACAAGTAGAAGTATACAGTAAGGTAAAAGTAGAAGATTTTATTGCCAGTATAGATGGAAAAGTGATAAAAGAAGATAAAATTGATACAACCAAGCTTACAAAAGAAGAAGTTACCTTTCTATACTTGAACAAAAACAATAAGAAAAGAAAAGGAACATTTCAAATAGAAGTGGTAGATAAAACAGAACCTCTTATTTGGCATTCTAATAGTTATAGTTTGCAAGAGAAAAGCCAGGTAAATTTAGAAGAAGAAATACTATGTGCTGATAATTACGATCAAAAGCCAACTTGTAAGATAAAAGGGCAATATGATTTAAATAAAAAAGGAGCTTATCAATTAGAATACGAAGCCATAGATAGTAGTGGTAATAAGGAAGTTGTTCCCTTTACGCTTTATGTTTATGAAAAAAATAAAGAAAAAAAGGCAAGTGCAAAATCAAATGAAAAAACGATTGAGAAATCTTCTACTTCTTTTTCTTCCGTTTTAAAAGATTACAAAACAAAAAACACAGAAGTGGGGATAGATGTATCTAAATGGCAAGGAGAAATTGATTTTAAAAAAGTGAAAGAAGCACAAGCAGAGTTTGTGATGATTCGTCTAGGATACCAAAAAGGAGTGCATGGTGAACTGATTTTAGACGATAACTTTAAAAGGAATATTGAAAATGCTCTAGCAAACAATCTAAAAGTGGGTGTATATTTTTATTCCTATGCTAGTAGTGAAAAAGAAGCCATCCAACAAGCAAGATTTGTATTAAAAAATATAAAAAAGTATGATGTTTCCCTTCCTGTTGCATTCGATTGGGAATGTTATTCTAATTTTAATAGTATGGAATTAAGTTTGTTTTCACTAAACTCTATCGCAAATCGTTTTTTAGACGAAATAAAAAAGAATAACTATGATACTATGATTTATGCTAGTAAGAACTACTTAAAAGCAATATGGATGTACCAAGATCAAAATGTTTGGCTTGCTCATTATACGAAGAAAACCGATTATGATGGAAAATATAAGATGTGGCAATTATGTGAAAATGGAAAAATAGAAGGAATTTCCTCTTTTGTTGATATTGATATTTTGTATAAATAACAGGGAGAATAAGTGAGTTTATCTTGCTTATTTTTAATTAAATAAGTGGTAGATTAAAAAAATCTGTTTGAAAAATTTTATGAATAATTACTAGGAGAAGGGGGTTTCTTCTTTTTTTTATTTATTGTATAATGGATATGGTGAAAGATATGAAAGAAAAAATAAAGATCGTGTTTATGGGAACACCAGAATTTGCCGTTCCCGTATTAGAAGGATTAATAGAAAATTACGACGTTATCCTAGTTGTAAGCCAGCCTGATAAAGAAGTGGGAAGAAAAAAAATTCTTACATTCCCACCTGTTAAAGAAAAAGCTTTAGAACATGGGATTGACGTATTCCAGCCTAAAAATATAAAGGAAGAGTATGATACAATTTTATCCTGTCATCCGGACTTAATTGTTACTTGTGCTTATGGACAAATTATTCCAAAGCTTTTGCTTGACTTACCAAAATATGGATGTATTAATGTTCACGCTTCTCTTCTTCCTAAATTAAGAGGTGGAGCACCCATTCACAAAGCTATTATAGATGGTTATAAGAAAACAGGTATTACAATTATGTATATGGATGAAAAAATGGATAGTGGAGATATCATTCGTCAGCAAGAAATAGAAATCACGGATAACACCACAACAGAAACCTTACATGATACGTTGTCACAAATGGGTGTGGATTTACTATTAAAAACCATCCCAGACATTGTTTCTGGAAATATAAGTCCAGTAAAACAAGATCCAAACGAAGTAACGTATGCGCCAAATATTAAAAGAGAAGAAGAAAAAATAGATTTTCACCAGGCCGGAAGAAAAGTATTTAATCAAATACGTGGGTTAAATTCTTGGCCAGGAGCTTATTGTTATTTAGATAACAAAGTTATGAAAATATATGATGTATCTTACACAGAAGAAAAAACTTCAAAAGAAGCAGGCGAAGTTCTTGCTGTTTCTAAAGAAGGAATCAAAGTGGCTTTAAACGATGGTGTTTTATATATTAAAACATTAAAACCAGAAGGAAAAAAGAAAATGACATATAAAGAATTTGTAAACGGAAAGAAAGATATAGTAGGGAAGGTATTTGTATGAAAGAAGAAAAGAATAAAAAAGAAGTACAAAAGAAAAAATTTGATTTTAAGGAATTGTTCACAGACGAAAAGAAAAGATCTAGATTAATTTTACTCGTTTATTTTATTTTCTTTGTCGTACTAATTATTGGAATACGTGGTGCGGATTATAAAGAAGATAAAACAGCACATACGATTAATCATCAAGCTGATGAAAAGTTAATGATGAATAATTATGAATTTACTTATACGATTACAAAGGGAGAAAAGAAGTATATTTATACAGGAAAACATTATAATGAAAAAGAATTATTTACTTATAATAAAATAGAATACTATAAGGAAAACAATGTCTTTTTAAAGAAAGAAAACAAAGAATGGGTAAAAACGGAAAACCCTTATCAAGAATATAATCTTTTACAACTTGATCAATTAGATAAAATTTTAGAAAAGAGTGATTTTCTTTCTCAAACCAAATACAATGATTCTTCTATATTAAATAGTTATAAAATGTATTTAGATGGAAAAGTTACAGATAATGTTTTAAATATTACTTCTAAAAAAGATAAGTTGATAAAAATAGAAATGTTGTTTGAAAATAAACAAATTGTTTTGGAATACACAAATGTAGGAAACGTAGTAAATTTTGATATTTAAAAGAGAACAAGTTTCTCTTTTTTTCGTGTTTCTTTGGTATGGTGTTTTTGGTAGAATTTTGTTATAATCTATATGAATTAGGTGAGAAAATGGAAAGTATTTATAATAAAACAATTCATGACTTAGAAGATTATTTTTTAAGTAAGAATGAAAAGAAATTTAAAGCAACCCAGTTATTTGAATGGTTGTATCAAAAAAGAGTTTCTTCTTATGAAGAAATTACAAATATGAAAAAGGATTTATTAAAAGAATTGGCTTTGGATTTTGAAATCGATACTTTAGAAATTGTACATGTGGAAGAAGATCAAGACGTTTCTAAGTTTTTGTTTCGTCTTAAGGATAATGAGCATATTGAAGCGGTTTTGATGAATCATGATTATGGAAATAGTTTGTGTATTTCTACTCAAGTTGGTTGTAATATGGGATGCAAATTCTGTGAATCGGGACGTAGAAAAAAAGTACGTAATTTAGAAACGAGTGAGTTGGTTTTACAAATATTAAAAATAGAGGAATATATAAAAAAACGTATTTCACATGTAGTGGTTATGGGAATAGGTGAACCTTTTGATAACTATGAAAATCTAACAAAGTTTATAGAAATTATTAATCATCCAAAGGGAATTGCTCTTGGTTCTAGACATATAACCGTTTCCACTTGTGGGGTAGTTCCTAAAATAAAAGAATTTAGCGATTTTCCTTATCAAGTGAACTTAGCTATTAGTTTGCATGCACCAAATGATGAGATAAGAAATAAAATTATGCCTATTAATAAAGCGTATCCTATTGATGAGCTTTTTCAGGCGATTTGTGAATATATAAAAAAGACAAATCGAAGAGTAACTTTTGAGTATATCTTATTGCAGGGAGTAAACGATAGTGATGCTTGTGCTCATCTTCTTAGTAAGAGGGTAAAAGACATGAATTGTTATGTTAATTTAATTCCTTATAACGAGACGAATAATATTGATTTTAAGAGAAGTAAAACTATACAAATTAATAGATTTTATGATATACTAAAAAAAGAAAATATAAATGTTACAAAACGTAGAGAATTTGGGTCAAAGATTTCTGCAGCATGTGGACAACTTCGATCTAAAAAGGAGGAATCATGAAATCGTATTATTTAACTGATTCGGGAAAAGTAAGAGATCATAATGAAGATAGTGTCATTATTTTAAAAAATATAGAAGATGTATATTTGCTTGCTGTAGCAGATGGAATGGGAGGACATTCTGCTGGGGAAGTGGCAAGTAGTATTGCGATTTCTTATCTTGGAAATCACTTTAAAGAAACATTTTTTACTATGACAAAGGAGGATGCGATTACTTGGCTTAGGGATAGCGTTACAGAAATTAATAGTTTGATATTTAGACATGCAAAAGAGCATCCAGAATCAAAAGGAATGGGAACGACTTTGGTTACGGCAATCGTTTCAAAGGATTACATTTTATTTGGAAACATTGGAGATTCCTCCGGATTTGTTGTAAAAGAGAGTAAGTTGCATAAAGTTACCTATGATCATACTTTGGTGAATTTACTTGTTTCAGCAGGAGAACTTAGTGAAGAAGAAGCAAAAGATCATCCTAAGAAAAATGTATTGATGAAGGCTCTTGGTGCCAATGATCCTATTGATATAGATATATTTGATTGTGATATGGATATTGAAGCCGTTATGTTGTGTAGTGATGGACTTACCAACATGTTAGAAAAGGAACAAATTGAAGAAGTTTTAAATAGTGATTTGGATATAGAAGAAAAGGTAGTAAAACTAATTCGTAAAAGTAATAATAGAGGTGGAACGGATAATATTTCGGTAGCCTATTTAATTAAGAAGGAAAAAGAGGGTGAACAAGAATGATAGGAAAGGGGCAAATTATAAGCGATAGATATGAAATTCTAAGGCAAATTGGCGAAGGTGGTATGGCAAATGTATATCTTGCACATGATATCATTTTAGATAGAAAAGTTGCTATTAAAGTATTAAGAGGAGACTTAGCGACTGATGAAAAATTTGTTAGAAGATTCCAAAGAGAGGCTTTGTCTGCCTCTTCTTTATCTCATCCTAACATTGTTGAAATGTATGATGTTGGAGAAGATAATGGTATGTATTTCATTGTTATGGAATACGTAGAGGGAAAAACATTAAAACAATTATTAAAAAGACGTGGTAATTTAACACTTAGTGAAGCAATTGATATTATGCTTCAACTTACGGATGGTATCGCTCATGCTCATGAGAGCTATATTATTCATAGAGATTTAAAACCACAAAATATTATGATCCAAGAAAATGGAATGATTAAGATAACGGACTTTGGTATTGCTATGGCTCTAAATAGCACACAACTTACTCAAACAAACTCTGTTATGGGATCGGTACATTATTTACCACCAGAACAAGCAAGTGGTAAAGGTTCAACCGTTAAAAGCGATATTTATTCTATGGGAATTCTATTCTATGAACTTTTAACAGGAATGCTTCCTTTTAAAGGGGAGAATGCAGTAGAAATTGCTTTGAAACAAATGCGAGATCCTCTACCAAGTGTTCGTGCTTTAAACCCAGCGGTTCCTCAAAGTATTGAAAATATTATTATGAAAGCTACGGCAAAGAATCCTAAAAATAGATATGACAACGTAAAACAAATGCATGACGATTTATTAACGGCTTTAGATGAAGATCGTTTGAATGAACCTATTCATGTTTATAAATATCCAGAACACGATGTGGATGAAACCAAGGCCATTCCTGTTATTAAAAAACGATATACCGATGAAGATTTGGCTACTCCAGAAGAAGTGGATGACGATGATAAGGAAACCAAAAAAAGAAAAATATTAATTTGGATTTTAACAGGACTTCTTTCGGTAATTGTTTTAGCGTTACTTATTATTTGTGTAGTGGTTCCAAAGATTGCAGACGGAAAAGAGGTTCGTATACCAAATGTTGCAGACATGACGGTAGATGATGCTATTAATGAATTAGAAAAAGCCGGACTAAAAGTAGCGGATGAGACAGAGAAAGTGGCTGATGAAAAAATAGAAGCAGGACATGTAGTAAAGACTTCTCCTTCTATTGGTAGAACGGTAAAGAAGGGAAAAGAAATTACCATTTACGAGTCTACTGGTAGTGAAGCTTATACGGTAGAAGATTACAAAGGAAAGAATTATATCGAAGTAAAAACCACTTTAGAGCTTTCGGGAATTACAGTTAAGATTGAAAAGAAAAGTATTACAGATGATTCTTATAAAGACGATACCATTATTTCTCAAGATGTAGAAGCAGGAAAGCAACTAAAGAAAGGCGAAACGATTACTTTTGTTGTTGCGAAAGTAGAAACCGTCTATCCAGATATGGTAGGAGAACAATGGACGAAAAAAGATGTACAAAGTTTCTGTGATAAGTACAATTTATCTTTAACTCTTTTAGAAGCAGAATCAAGTGATTATCCAGCAGGAACAGTTATGAAACAATCTAGAAACGCTGGAGAGGTTGTTGTAGAAGGAGCTAGTATTCGTGTTACGATTGCGATTGCACCTGCGAATAACAATGCAAATAATAACAACAATAGTAATAACAATAATAATGAAGACACAAGCACAAGTAGTGAAGATACAAATTAAAAAAACAAGGAGAAAAGATGGAAGGACAAATTACAAAAGTTATCAGCAATAACTACACGGTGAGTGTAGGAGAAAAAGAGTATATATGTAAGGCTCGAGGTAAGTTTCGTAAAGAAAAAAAGACACCTTTGGTAGGAGATTTTGTTGTTTTTGATGAGAAGAACAATTATATTTTAGAAATAAAACCAAGAAAAAATGCTCTTATTCGTCCTCTTGTTGCAAACATAGATCAAGCTTTTTTGATTACGAGTTTGAAAGAGCCTTCCTTAGATTTAAATCTATTAGATAAATTATTGGTAGTTATGGAAATCAATAAAATCACTCCTGTTATTTGTCTTACTAAGAAAGATAAATGTAGCAAAGAGGAATTAGAAAATATAAACCAATATGTTTCCTATTATAAAAAACTTGGTTACTTTGTCTTTTACAACGATGAGCTAGATAAAATAAAAAAGCAAATCTTTGGAAAAACGAGTGTTTTTACAGGACAAACGGGAGCGGGTAAATCTACTCTTTTAAATCTTTTGCATCCTCACTTGCAATTAAAAACAGGGGAGATATCCAAGGCTTTAAATAGAGGAAAACATACAACAAGACATGTTGAGCTTATTAGTATGTTTGATGGTAAGGTATTAGATACACCTGGTTTTTCTTCTTTAGAATTCAAGGATTATACAAAAGAAGAAATAAGAAATGCTTTTGTAGAGTTTTCTTTTTATCCTTGTATTTATAAAGATTGTAATCATATAGAAGAAAAAGAATGCAAAGTAAAACAAGCTGTGCAAGATGGAAAAATATTAAAATCTAGATATGAAAACTATAAAAGTATTCTTTCAAGTAAAGAAAAGAATTTCAGATAAAAATAGGAGGGATTTCTATGAAGGTCTCAGCGTCTTTTTTAAGTAGCCACTATATAGAAGAAGATATTATGAAATTAAATGAAACGGATGTGGACTATATTCATGTAGATGTAATGGATGGGAAGTTTGTTGAAAATAAAACTTTGCCTTTTCGT
>CAZWZO010000008.1:0-11598 GCA_964638525.1 uncultured Muribaculaceae bacterium
AGCTGCAGTGCAGAGTAGCTATGTAGGGAATGGATAACCGCTGAAAGCATCTAAGCGGGAAGCCAACCTCGAGATGAATTTTCCCATTGTTTATCAAGTAAGACCCGTAGAAGACTACTACGTTGATAGGTCAGAGGTGGAAGCATGGCGACATGTTGAGCTGACTGATACTAATAGGTCGAGGATTTAACCATTATTTATAATTTGATGACAACGTTATCTAAGTTTTCAGAGAATTATTTCTCATATATTTTATTGGTGATTATAGCAAGGAAGGTACACCTGTTCCCATCCCGAACACAGAAGTTAAGCTCCTTAGCGCCGACGATAGTGTATGCGAAAATAGGACGTTGCCAATAATTTTTTTTTGCTTAAATTTTGGTTTTGTAAACCAATGTAAAAAATAGATAAATAGGTTGTATAACTTATTTTTTTTTTGCTATAATGAAATTGGTGATAAATATGGAATATAAAATAAAATCTTATAGTGAATATGATACAATCGAGCTTGCTCAAAATATTGAATCAGAAAAATTTAAAAATATGGTAATTTGTTTAGAAGGAGATTTGGGAAGTGGAAAGACAATTTTCACAAAGGGTTTTGCTCGTTCTATGGAAATAAAGGAGGCTGTGACTTCACCTACATTTAATATAATAAAGGAATATACTAGCGGAGAAATGCCATTATATCATATGGATTTATATCGATTAGATGGTGATGTAGAAGATTTAGGAATAGAGGACTATTATAAAAAAGGTGGGGTTTGTATTATTGAGTGGGCTGATATGATACCTGACTATTTACCACGTAATTATTTAAAAATAAAGTTTAAAATTGTAGATGAAAATACAAGAGTAATCATACTTGAACCAAAAGGTAGCAAATATGAAGAATTATGTGAGGCCGTATTATGAAATACTTCTATATAGATACTTCCAGTAGTTATTTATATACTGGAGTGGTAGAAGAAGACAAAGTCTTGTATGAAATTAAAGAAAAATTAGATAATAATTTATCTACTTTTTCTTTATATTTGATTGAAGACATGTTTAAAAAGATAGGGATTGTTCCTAAGGATATAAATAAAATTATTGTTGTAAATGGGCCTGGTTCTTTTACTGGTGTACGTATTGGTGTTACGATTGCTAAAACTTGGGCCTGGGCATTAAAAATTCCTATTATAACTGTTTCTAGCTTAAAGGCTATGGCCATTTCTTGTGAAGAAAAAGGAATAAAGGTCCCTATTATTGATGCAAGAAGAGAAAATTATTATGCAGGAATTTATGACGAAGAGAATAAAAATATCATGGAAGATTGCCACATTTCTAGAGAAAATTTGTTATCTAAATTAAAAGAAATATCTGGTAAATACTATTTTATTGGTAGTGCAAACTTAGAGGAAAATATATTAACGTATTCACCTAATATTTTAAAAATTGTTTCTACAGTGAAGAATGAACAGGCAATAAACCCTCATGCAGTGAATCCAAATTATTTAAAATTAACAGAAGCTGAGGAAAAATTAAAATGAAAATAGAGTTATTCACACATTATGTGGATAAAACATTTAGAAATTTAAAATTATCTTTTTCTTTAGAAGAAGATATAAAACATTCTTTTGAAACGAATCCTTTTTTAAATTATTTTCTATTAGAATCTGATGAACAGGAAATAATTGGGTATTTAAGTTTTTCCCTACTATATGACAAGGCGGAAGTAAATTATATTTTTATTAAAGAAGAGTACCGGAAAAAAGGATATGCCTTTAATTTAATGAATGAATTGATTGAATATTGTAAAAATAAAAACGTGGAAAATATTACTTTAGAGGTCTCTAAGGTAAATAGTGGAGCCTTGATGCTTTATACAAAATGTGGATTTAAAGAAGTCGCAATCCGTAAAGGGTATTATGCTGGTGTGGATGCTATATTGATGGAAAGAAAGATGATGTAAATGAAAGATATATATATATTAGGTATTGAAAGTAGCTGTGATGAAACGAGTGTTTCTATTGTAAAAAATGGATGTGAAGAAATAGCTACTATTATCTCTTCACAAATAGACATCCATAAAAATTTTGGTGGTGTTGTTCCGGAAATAGCCAGTAGAAATCATGTGAAAAATGTTACCATGGTTATCGAGGAGTGCTTAAATGAAGCTTCTATGACTATGGAAGAAATCGATGCAATTGCAGTAACATACGGTCCTGGATTGATTGGTTCATTATTAGTAGGATTAGAAGCAGCGAAAACTTTGGCTTTTGTTTATCAAAAACCTTTGGTTCCTGTGCATCATATTTCTGGCCACATTTATGCAAACAATTTAGTTAAGCCATTAAAATTTCCACTTATTTCCCTAGTTATTAGTGGTGGACATACCGAACTTATTTACATGAAAGATCATTTATGTTTTGAAAAATTGGGTTCTACTTTAGATGATGCAGTAGGAGAATGCTACGATAAAGTAGCTCGTGTTTTGGATATTCCTTATCCAGGAGGACCTTTAGTAGATAAACTTGCTCACGAGGGAGAAGATACCTATTCTTTGCCTATTCCTTTAGATGATGCTAGTTATAATTTTAGTTTTAGTGGATTAAAAAGTGCTGTTATAAATTTGGTTCATAATGAAAGCCAAAGGGGAAAAGAAATTAATAAAGCAAATCTAGCAACTTCTTTTCAAAACGTAGTAGTTGAATCCTTAACGAAAAAAACAATGCGTGCATTAAAAGAGTATAATGTTCCTCGTTTAATTGTTGCAGGCGGAGTAGCAGCAAATCGTGGTATTCGTGAAAGATTTACTAAGTTATGTGAAGAAAATAATATCGATTTATCTTTTCCAGTTATGAAATATTGTACAGACAATGCAGCTATGATTGCATCTGTTGGCTATTATTTATACAGGGCAGGAAAAATTTCTACACTAAAAATTAATAGTAAGTCAACTTCTGAATTAAAATAATTGCTTTTTTAATCAACCCATACTATAATTAAGCTATAATAGAGGTGGATCTATGAATAGAATGGAAGAAGATTTATTGATTTCAAAAAATGGATTTGAGCTTATGGACGAAGAGGATTATCGTGATTTGATAAAAAAAAGTGATCCTTACATTTCTATAGGGGATATTCGTACATTAGAACAAAGCAGAATAAGAAATCAAAAGGGGCAAAGTGGATTTGCAACAGGATTTGTTTTAGGTATTAGTGCCGGAGTTGCTTTTGTAATCTGTATTGTCGTTTTGGCCTTGGTTGGAATTGTAAAATTATAAGTGAGAAAATAGCAAATTGCTATTTCTTTTTTTATGCAAAAGTGCTATACTATTTAATCGAAAGGAACATAGAATGTAGTTGAATTTTGTGGTTGCAAAATTTGAACATTTATGTTATAATAATGCCATTAATTGTTAGGGGGAAATGAGTTATGAAAAAATTTGCAAAAATATTAGCTGTATTACTTGTTGCTGTTTTTGGTTTTGTTACTTTTTATAAAGTATCTGCTGATACAACAACTACTGCTCCAGAAAGTGTAACAACTGGTAGTGCTACTTTGATGGATGCTTATTTAGGAGATATCAAAATAAGTTATAAAACTTTAAAAGATGGAAGCATTTATTACTGTACACAATTTAATAAAGACATTCCAGCATCTGGTACAAAGATGACAAAAGTAAGTCCAATGGATTCTGGTATGACATATCTTATTAAAAATGGTTATCCAAATGCTACTTTTACTGGTGATGATAAGAAGGATTTCTTTATTACACAGCTTGCTGTTTGGTGGTATCAAGACATTCAAACTGGAAGTAATTCATCCGTACTTACTAATTTAAAAGCTGGTAAGTATGATGATACAGAAATTGGTAAAGCAATCATTAAGTTAAAAAATGGTGCTTTAAAAGCAAAAGAAGAAGGATATATGAAACCATCTATGACTATTAATGTTAAAGATGTAAAATTTGATTTACAAAATAAAGAATATATTTCTAATGATATTACAGTGAATGCAAAAGGTTTAACTGGAAAGTATACTGTATCATTGGTAGGTGCTCCTGAAGGAACGTACATCATTAATTCAGATGGACAACAACAAGTGAAATTTGATGGTGACGAAAAGTTTAAAGTAGTAATTCCAGAAGGAAACGCTACTGCTAAAATGAATTTTTCAGTAAAAGTTTCAGGAATTTCTAGTGTAGAAAAATCTTATAAATACAAATCAGCAGATGGTAATGTACAAAATATAGTACTTGGTGCGCTATATCAAGAAAAGAAAGATATGTCTGCTACGGCAACATTTACAGTAACAACTGAAGAAAAGCAAGAAGAAGATGAAACAAAAGATCCACAAGAGGAAACAAAAGAAACAACAGAGACAACTACAAAAGATGTTCAAACTGAAGTAGTAACAGAAACACAAGTTTATGAGGATGTAGTTGAGGAAGAAGTTTCTGTTCCAAATACAGCTTCAACCGTATCTATTATTACTTATGTATTCGGTGGAGTAATAGCTATTTTAGGATTTGGATTAGTTATTAGAAATGTTAAGAAAGCATAAAAAAGAACAAAGAAAATATAAATTGGCAACGGGGATTCTACTCATAGTAATAGGATTTTCGTTGCTTATTTCAAATTATGTGAATAAAAAAATAGAATATGCTTATGAATATATGAATAATAAGTTATTTATGTCTGAAAATAATGAAGAGATAAAAGAAGAGGTTGAAGTTAACGTTAGTGAAGTGGAGAATGTTCCAGCAGAAGAGGTGGATGAAAAAAGTCTTACAAGTGATGAATATATAGGAACATTGGAAATATCTAGAATTGGTTTCAAACGTGGATTTGTTGGAATGAATTCAAAAGAAAATAATGTAGATAAAAATATTGCCATTATGAAAGGAGCCTCTTTTCCTAATGTTGAAAAGGGTAATTTTATTTTAGCAGCTCATTCTGGTCCTGCTTGGAATTCATTTTTTAATGATTTATATATATTATCTAAAGGTGATATGGCAAATGTATATTATAAGAATATGAAATACTCTTATAAGTTGGTTGATACGTATAAGGTTCCAAAAAATGGTAAAGTTGCTATAAAAAGAAATAAGAATAAAACAACTTTGACATTGATAACTTGTACGAATGGAGTAAAGGATAAACAGTCGGTTTATGTTTTTGAATTAGAAAGCAAAAACAGTTATTAAGGGGGAGTAGGTTAGATGAAAAGATTGACACTAGCCAAAGTATGCGAAAGTTTAATAAATTTAATATCTTCAGATGTTATATACGCTTTGCTGTTTTTAATATTCTTTTTGTTGGCTTTGTATTTCATGTTTTCTAAAAATATGAAGAAAAAAGAAAAAAGAATTATTAAAATTATTTATGGAATTATATTGGTTTGTCTAATTATTAATTATAGTTCCTCATTTCTAAGTTTTTTAGATTATATGATGAATAAAATATTTTTGGTAATTTATTTTCCTAATTTAGCAGCGTATGTAGTTATGGTTTTAATTTCTACAGGGATATTTCTTACGTCTTTGTTTTCAAGAAAGATGAATACGGTAGTTAGAAATATAAATATTGGTGTTTACTTGTTCATTGTTTATTTTCTGTTTTTATTAGGACAAGTCGTTATGAATAAAAATATCAATGTATATTCTGATTTGGCTATTTATCAAAACGAAGAAATGATGGTATTAATAGAAATAACGATGATTTTGTTTAGTTTATGGATAGTAGGACTTGGAATTTATAAATTTGTTAAAACACTATCTAGAAGAAAAGAAGTAGAAAAAATTAAACATGATTTTAAAGAAGAAAGTAAAAAAGCACAAGAAGAAGTATTAATCGATGGATTTACGAAAGAAGAATATCGATTACTTAGTCAATATTTACTGGAGATAAAAAAGAAGCAAGAAAAGTGTAAATAATTACATTTTTTTCTTTTCTATAAAAGTATGATATAATACTGATAGGTGGTGATGATATGAAAGCTTTAATAACAGGAGCTTCTTCAGGGATTGGCTATGAGATGGCCAAGTATATGTCTTCTTTAGGATACGATTTAATTTTAGTAGCACGCGATATAAAGAAATTAGAACAAATAAAAGAAGAGCTTCCAACCAAGGTAAAAGTCATAGGAGTAGATTTGGCAGATGAGAAAAAGATTAAAGAATTATTTATTGCAACTCGAGGAGAAGAAATTGATGTTCTAATTAATAATGCTGGATTTGGTGTTTTTGGTCCTTTTTCTTCTACAGAATTAAGTAGAGAAATTAATATGATTGATGTTAATATTAAAGCTGTTCATATTTTAACTAAATTGTATGTAAAAGAAATGAAACAAAGAAATAAAGGTTATATTTTAAATGTAGCGAGTAGTGCAGCTTTTCAGCCTGGTCCTTTGATGGCATCTTATTATGCTTCTAAAGCTTATGTTTTACGTCTTTCTGAGGCAATTAACGAAGAACTTAGAAAAAGTAAGTCAAAGGTAAAAGTTTGTTGTCTATGTCCAGGACCTGTTGATACAAATTTTAATAATGTTGCAGGTGTGAATTTTTCTATAAAACCACTTACCAGTAAGTATGTTGCTAAATATGCCATTGATCAGATGTTTAAAAATAAAATGGTTATTGTTCCAGGATTAAAATTAAAAATGGCTAGATTTTTCGGTAGATTTTTATCTGATAGAAAAATTATGAAAATTGTTTATAGAATTCAAAGAAAAAAAACTAAATAGAGAGAAGAAAAGAAGTGGAAATTTCAAAAGTGGCTTCTTAATATTCTCTTTTTCATTTGACAAAAAAAATATATAATTTTATACTTATATAAGATAGTAAAGTAGGGATAGTATGAAATACAAAGATTTATTAAAAAGCAAAAAAGAGGGTATTATTTATATTGATTTTTCTCTTCCATTAAAAGAAGAAGAATATCAAGATTTTTTAAAAACCATTCGTAAACTTCGCTTCTTATGCAAAAGACACACAAATGTTAAAATTACATTAAATAATCAAGAGATTTCTATCAAAAATGAAAAGGATCAAAAGGTTATTAATTTATATCACATCGAAAAAGCTTTAAATATCAAACCAAAAAAGGAACGATATGAGTATATTTATGATGTAGTTTGTGATTATTTAGATAACTGTTTTTGTGGAAAAAATCTTTGTGAATTTAAAAATAATAAATGTTTAGGGGATCGTAGTAAAAAATTTGAAAAGAGTTGTGGATGTTGTAATGGCAAAACGAGGGGAACTTGTAAGTATTTAATAAATAATCGTTGTTCTATCAAATGTATGGGTTGTAAATTATTTACTTGTCCTTCTCTTAGAAAGAAAGGAATTAAATTTCGAATAAAAGATATTCCACTTTTAAATTATTTCTTCAATCTAAGACAAAAGGAAGTACTTGCTTATACAATATTTACACCAAAAGATCAAGTAATAGAAAGGTTAATAAAGTACAGGTGGTAATATGGATCAAGAACTAAAAAGTATTACTATAAAATCTATGATTGATAATTTAGCAATCAACAATAAAGTTTTAACTTCTGATGATGTATCCTTTTTAAAAAATAAGTTTGTAAACAGTAATAAAAAATTAAAGGATATAGAAACGCAAATTAATTATGAAATAGGCAAGTTAGAAAAGAAAAGAAGAAAACAAGAGAAAAAAGAACAAGAAACAAGTAAAAAGATAGAAAAAGATAATATACAAACAGAAAAAGAATACATTATGTATACTTATCAATCTGTTGGTGTGTCCTCTTCAAAGAAAGTAAAAGTAGAACCACTTCATTTAGGAGAAGAAAATTTAAATAAACCAATTCATGTTTTAGTTAATAATTCTATAAAGGGTTATTTAAAGATGAAAGATAGTGGATTAATTGACAATGTGGACTTGGCTCTAGCACAAATGTCTAGTTTGTATCATGTAAGAACGACAAGTATATATAGAATTGAAGATACACTTCATAATAAGGGGATTTTAAGTGTAGATATTTTAAATGATTCTATTAAAGAAAATGATACAATTGGTGAAATAATTAATAAAAATTATAATCAAGCTTTGCTAGGTAAGAAGTATGCCTCTTGGGTGAAGGAATTAATTAGTCTTCCAAACAGCGACAAGGAACATCCTATTTTTGATACATTCTCTATAAAGTCTCTAATTGATTTAGGATTAAAGGTTGTTTATGAAACGTATCCTAATATGAGTGAAGAAGAGAAAGATATGTATAAAAAAGAATATTTTCAAATGCTTATTTTTGATTTTGTAACGAATCAACTTGATCGTAATAGTGAGAACTTTGGAATTAGTGTTACAAAAGAAAACAAGATTATTTTGACCGATTTATATTATAATGGTTGTGTAGTTGACTATGATAATTTGGATAAAGATTCTATGCGATTTATGATGAAAATCTGTAATCGTTCTAGTTTTATTCATACCTTGTTTCAATATTATTTTCAAGAAATTAAAGATATAGTTGAGGAAATTATTTCTGATAAAGAACTTTTAGTAAAAACGAATAATATAGTGGACGTTTATTTAGATGAGGAGGATGCCATCTGGTATAAAGGCGTTCTTGATCTAAATGTAAAAACTTTGAGAAAATTATATAAAGATCACATCAATGTTCCTAAGAAAAAAAGAACTTCTCAAGGATACGTTCAGATTATCCAAAATAGTATTTTAGTTGCTATTTGTTGTATTATATTAGGATTTGTTATTGGACTTTACTTTGTATTAAAAACGAAATAGATGATCTATTTCGTTTCTTTTTTATATAAATTTTTAAATAAGAAAATGGTTGTAAGTAGCCCCATACCATTTATTTTGGGAGTAATTAGTTTAGCTTTTTTCATTAAACTTTCTTCATTTAAATCACTATAGTATTTCTTATTCTTATAACTTGTTCCAAGAGATAAGACTATGCTTCCTTCTTTTATATAAGAAGAATCAATATAGTTTGGTTTTCCAATCGCACTAATTAAAACATCGGCTTTTGTTGTATGATTCTTTATATTAGGAGTTTTGGAATCGCATAGAGTTACATTATACTGTTTTTCTTTTAAATGTTTATATAAGGGAAACCCTGTTAAGATTCCCTTTCCAAGAATAACAATTTTTTCTTTTTTGGTGATATTTAATTTTTTTAGTAAATACAGGGTTGCTTTTGTTGTATTTGGATTTTCTAAGTTATCCACATTTTTTTCTTTATGGATTGCCTGGTTCCTAATGGTATATTTATAACTTTTGTCTTTTGGTTTTAATATAAGTATTCCATCTATATCTTTTTTCTTATTTAAGTGCTTGATTTTTATAAGATCGAAGAAGAGTATATTACTTTTATAAAGGATAATATTTACTTTAAGCAGTGTGGCTATCTTGGTAATTTGTTTTAAGAAAGATTTTGATGGCTTATCTTTTTCTTTATAAAAAATAACTAAAGTTTTTTTTGCTTTTTCCTTTTTTAAGTTCTCTAATACTTCTAAATAAACAGTTTTTAAGTCTATTTCTTTTTTATACATATCTTTCACCACTGTTCTTATTATAGCATAATAAAAAAGCTATAAATAGCTTTTATGAACATTTTGAGTCTACTTTACAAGAAGAACTAGTTTGAATGGAATCAATAAGTTTTACATAAATATTATATAACTCTTTATATTGTTTTTTTGTAAGAGCATCATAAGCTGTTTGCTTGTCATTTAATTTAACTGTATCTTCATGCGTTTCTTTAATTTTTCCGTTTTCCACAGATATAACAAATGGCATATAAATCCTTAATTCTTTTGTATCATAACTTTTGTTATTTTCATCGGTTACTTTATAGGTTTCTTGTTGTAAAACTGGTTTTAATAATTCTAATAATTCATAATATCCATCTTGTTCTTTTTGTGTTTTTACTAATTTTCCGTTTCGGACTTCATATGTATTTCGAACTTTATCCATGTTTAAATAATAAATTGTGTCTATCTTTTTATCTATAGCTGCATCTAATAAAACAGGAACAGCATTTCGACACCAAGGACACCAAGGCGCTCCAAAGTAAATAATTCCACTATCATTTTTTATAATAGAAAGAGCTTCTTTTACGTTGATGTATTTAATTGGGTTTTTCTTTGGAATATTTAATTCTTGATATGTAGAATTGCTTTTTGATTTTGTTTTATTTAATTCCTCGTATTCTTGTTTAAAACGATAAGCGTCTGTCTTTTTATAGGCTTTATCCTTCGCTACAATTAAACAAATTAAAACTAGGATTACAGCTAGCAAAATCATACTTATAATTATTGTTTTTTTCTTTTTCATACACTACCTCCATCTGTATAAATTCATTTTATAAAAAAACAAAAAAACATACAAGCAAAATCCGACAAAAAAAACTCAACAATTTGTTGAGTTAGCAATCTTCTTTGAACTTCAAATCAATTCGATAGGTCTTCGTTTTTTTATCTTTTGTCTTGGCTTCTATTTCTAAATATGTATTGTGTTTTTTATAGTCATTACAGATATGTTTATATTTATCGACTTTAAAAGTGACTTTCTTTAAAAAATCTTCTAATGTGATGGATTTATTATAAGAGTAAGTACTAATTTGAAGTTTTTTTCCTGATTTTTCCTCATACAAAGAACATCTTATTTCTTCATATACGGTATTATCTTTTTTTCCACAATAATCTATATTTGAAATATAAATAGAGGATTGACTGTTATTATATGCAATGCTTCCGTTTAGAGTAAATTCTTTACAGGTTGTTGAAATGGTTTTAAATTCAAAATCATTTTTATCCGTAAGAACAAATGCAAAAGTAGCACCAAGGAGTATAATTAAGAGTAAAGCGCCTAGGATAAATATAATTTTTCTTTTTTTCTTTTTTTCTTTTGCTAAAGTTCCTTCTAGCATACTTTCCATATTCATATTAAAATCTTTACATATTTCTTTTATTAAAGATACATCTGGAAGATTCTTTCCATTTTCCCATTTTGATACAGCTTGGTATGTTACACCATATTTATCTGCGAATTGTTTTTGTGTTAAATGATTTTCTTTACGAATTTTTTTTATAAGTTGTCCAATTTTTTCTGTATCCATATTTACAACTCCTTCTTTAGTAATTATAGCAAAGAAAAAAAATAAGAACAATAATAAGCGCAAAATAAAAAGCAACAAAAGTTGCTTTGTTTTTTATTTGGTGTCCCCTTAGGGATTCGAACCCTAGACCCACTGATTAAGAGTCAGTTGCTCTACCAACTGAGCTAAGGAGACAAATAGCTCTAAATAACTACATGTATAATTATAGCATATTTTATAAATATTACAAGAAATAATAAAGAAAATGTTTATTTTTGTGAAAAAAATGAAAAAAATTTAAGAAATATTGAACTTTTTCTTGCAAAAGTTTCAAATCTATAGTAGAATTTAGAAGTACACGTGATTTTAGATATCAATAAATGGGCTTGTAGCTCAGCTGGTTAGAGCGCACGCCTGATAAGCGTGAGGTCGATGGTTCAAGTCCATTCAGGCCCACCATTTATATTGGCCCGTTGGTGAAATGGTTAACACACATGCCTTTCACGCATGCATTTATGGGT
>CAZWZO010000009.1:0-11163 GCA_964638525.1 uncultured Muribaculaceae bacterium
TTGTAACCAATTTTTTTTAAATAGGCTATAACGTCTTCATTATTTGTACCATTTTCTATTACTTGTCCTTCTTTATCTAAATCATGTAATTTTAAAGCAGGATCAATCTTAATAAAGATTGCTTTTTTTTCTTTTGCATACTTTTTCAAACTGTTTGTAAAAAAATCAAGTAGTTTTGTATCATGAAAATCAATAACATAACCTCTTGGACAATAGAAATAGCTATAGCCAAGTACTAATTTCTTTTCTAAAAGTAAAGCACTGCATATAAGTTTATTTTTTTCTTTTACACCTACATAATGAGGAATAAAATTCTTTTCTTTTTGAATTTCACCAAAATAATAACTTTGCATGAAATGTCCATTTGGATTAGTAGATACAAATTCCTCGTATTCTTTTTTGTCTATATCTGTTACAAATTTCATATTTACACCTCTACTATTAGTATAAACAAAATTAAATGAAAAATAAAGGCTTACATAAAAAAAGAAACCAGTCTTTATACCATATAGCTGGTTTTGAAGTTGTCATAATTATTATTCAAAGGCATAACTTTTGTGCTTTCAAGGCTCGTATTCTTCTTTCTTGATCGTTTACTTTTTTATCTAAATAATTTATTTTTTCTTCTAGTTGATTTATTCGACTAAAAATATCAAAATTTTGATTGTAAAACATCATATTTGGATTGTAGTTATTTGGATAAGGCATAGCAGTATTCATCGTATCACTCCTTCATATTATTTTATTCAAACTTTTCTTTTTTGATACTTTATTATATAATAGTTATGGTGATTTTATGCGTTTTAGGAATGTAAAAAATAAAGAAGAAATAATTAGTCAGTCAAAATCTTTTATAGAAGATCCAAAAAAATATAAAGGCAAGTGGCAAGAAGTTTTTAAAAATAAAAACAAAAAACTTTATATAGAAGTAGGCATGGGTAAGGGGAAATTTATAGTTGAACATGCGAAAAGATATAAAGATATTAACTTTATTGGTATAGAAAGATTTGATAGTGTTTTAGCAAGAGCATTAGAAAAAGTAGAAGAACCTCTACCAAACTTATATATGATTCGTTTAGATGCGAGGGAGATTGATGAAGTTTTTGATAAAGAAGTCGATCGCATATACTTAAACTTTTCTGATCCTTGGCCAAAAAATAGACACGAAAAAAGAAGATTGACATCACATGTATTTTTAGAAAAATATAGTAAAGTTTTCAAGATGGAAAATGTTATTTATTTTAGAACGGATAATCGAAAGTTATTTGAATATTCTTTAGAATCTTTATCGACATTTGGCTATGTTTTAAAAGATATATCTTTGAATCTTCATAAAGAAGAGATCGAAGATTTGATTACTACGGAATATGAAGAAAAATTCTCAAGTAAGGGAAGCAGAATTTATGAAGTGAAAGCTTATAAAAAAGATAGTAATTTATAAAATAATTTGGTATAATGTTACTAGAGTAGGTGAAATATGAAAAAAATAGCAATGCTGCTATCTATACTGGTATTTATTACAGGATGTTCAGTAATAAGAGTAGACAATCAAGAATTAAGTGATATTATTCCTACTGTTTTAAAAGAAAAAAGTTCTTTATACAATGAAGCATTTGAGGGATATAAATATTATGTGCCAAAGGGTATGAAAATAAAGGAAAAACATGATTACAATCAAGTGCTAGAAGGTAGTGGAAATAAGTATTACTTGTATATCGATGTAATTTCCTATTATTATAACTCTAAAGTAAATTATGATATAGATAATAGTAAGTATTTATCCATGGAATTAAAAGATAAGAAAAAAGAGGGATATATAGAAATAGAAGAAAAAGATAATGAGGAGTACTTTGTAAAATGTGTATACAACTATGGAAAAATAGAAGTATATACGAAAAAAGAAAACTTAAATGAAACGGTAGTAAATACAATAACGATTTTAAAATCTATTTCTTATAATAAAAAAATAATTAATAGTCTTGTTGGAGAGAATAAATTAAATTTCACAGAAGAAAGTTTTAGTTTATTTAAAACTGACAAGGAAAAAGATGATAACTTCTTGGAGTATATAGAGGAATACGATAAGTACTACGATGTAGAAGGAGAGTTACCAGAGGACAGTCAAATAGATATTGATAGTTCCAAAAATCAATAGGAGGATGTAGACATGGGATTTTTAAACAAATTAAAAAATGTATTTTTTGAAGAAGAAGAGATAGAGGTTGAAGAAAAACCAAAAAAAGAAAAACCAATTGCTAAAAAAGTAGAACTTCCAAAAAAAGAAAAGAGAAAAGTGGAGGAAGAGCAAATCACAAGTAATGAAGATTTAGACAGACAAGAGCAAAGGGAAGAAGAGCTTTCTACGGAAGTAGAAGTAGGAGAAACCTATACGCCAAAAGAAAAGAAACAAGGGTTCAAATTTCCAGTTCTTTTGGAAGACGATTTGATTGAAGAAGAAATCAAAGTAGAAGAAAAACCAATGAGAAGAAGTGAAAGAAAAGAAAAAGTTGAACCGTTATATAAAGAAAAAGTGGAAACAAAGAAAGTAGAAAAAAAAGCGGATCGTGATCATCCATTTAACAACAGTTACACAAGAGATTTAAATTCAGTAGATTATAGTTTGCATGATAGAAAAAATGACGTAAAAGGATTTAAACCCTCTCCAATTATTTCACCAATTTATGGTGTATTGGATAAGAATTATAAAAAAGAAGAGATTCACGATAAAAAAGAAACACATACGACTTCATTTAGTTTTACTAATGATAAATTAGATTTAGATAGTGTAAGAAGAAAAGCCTTCGGAGGAGATATCGCTTTAGATATTGAACAAGATATTGAAGAGGAAGTAGAAGAAAATACTCCTGTTGAAATTGAAGATACAACTTTAGATATGACGGATACAAATATGACTCCAGTTGTTGATAAAGTAACAGTGGGAGATGCGGAAGAGTATTTTTCAGATTTAGGACTAGAATACAATGTAGATTATAAAGATAGTAGTAAAGAAGCTCCTAAAAAAAGAGGAAGAACCAAAACCGAGGAAGAATACGAAGATGTAACAAAAGACGCTGTAATTGAAGAAGAAAAAGATCCTATTGATTTAGATGTTCGCGAAGAAAAAGAGAAAGAAGAAAAGAAAACAAGAAGCAATAGTAAAAAAGAAGACATAGAAATAGAAGATAATCTATTTGATTTAATTGATTCTATGTATGATGAGGGAGAGTGAGTATGGAAACAATGATGTCGATATTACCAATAATTTTGTATATATTAGGTGGTATATTATTAGTAGTTTTAATCATACTATCTATAAAGCTTATTCATACAATCAACAGGATGAATAAAGTGGTGGATGATGTTGAAGTAAAAGTAAAATCTTTAAACGGATTTTTCTCAGCTGTCGATTTTATAACTGATACTTTATCAGGATTAAGTGATCGTATTGTAGATGTAATTACAAGTTCAATTAGTAATTTATTTACAAGAAAAAAAAGAAAAAAATCTAAAAAAAAGGAGGAGTTAGAAGATGAAGAATAAGGAAAAGAAAAAAGGTGGATTGGGTAAATTCATCGCTGGAGCAGTAGTAGGTGGAGCTTTAGGAGTTCTATTCGCACCTAAAAAAGGAAGTGAAACAAGAAGAGAACTTACTCAAAAATTAAAAGAATTATTAGACAAAGCAAAAGAAATTGATGTAGAAGAAGTAAAAGAAGCTTTCTTTGAAAAAGTAGAAACAATTGAAACAGAACTAAAAGAATTAGATAAAGAAAAAGTATTAAAGATTGCTAAAAAGAAAGCAAAGGAACTAAAAGAATTAAGTGAAGATTTATTAGAATATGCAAAAGAAAAAGGCACACCTGTACTTAAGAAAACTGCTGAAGAAGTGAAAGAAAAAGTACTTGTTGTTACAAAAGAAATTGTAAAAAAATTAGAGGATAAATAATATCCTCTTTTATTTTGTAACAATATCTAGTACATGACTAGAAGCACCTAGTAATTCATATCGCTCACAAATCGACAAATGATAATCCATGAAAATATGAAAAGTTTCCTCATCCATTTTGTTAAGAGTAGATCTCATATAATCACTTGGACCATCCTGTGCTAGAATTTTTACTCTTTTTAAACCTACAACTTTATTCATATGATCAATATCTTCAATGCGTACCATGCTATATAAATCCTCTAACTTTGGAGTGATGTGATAGTTTGAATCCACTTCTTTATTTTGTATAGCTTCTTTTATGTAATTATCTCGAAAGCCATGTGTTAAGATAGCATATTCATTCATATAATAACTGCAAAGTATAAATCCATCTGGTTTTACTACTCTTTTTGCTTCTTTTAAGGCTTTTATTTTCTCTTCTTCTTGAATTAGATGATATAAAGGTCCAAATAATAGAACAACATCAAAACTATCATCAGGAAAACAAGATAAATCTGTTGCGTTTCTTAAGTAAGTTTTTACTTTCTCGTTTTTTTGTTTTAAAGTCATTAAGTTATGTTTTATTAGTTCAACCGCATGAACGGTGTACCCTTCTTCACTTAAAGCAATACTATATCTACCTGTCCCAGCACCTACATCTAAAATAATAGGATTGGTAAATTTCTTTAGTACTTCATGAATATAATGCATAGCTGTTTGATATTCTACTATACCATGTCTATGTGTTAATCTTTTTTCTTCATTGAATTTATTATAATAAGTAATTAAATTTTTTTCATTCATTTTTATCACCACTACGTTTATTATATTTTAAAAAGTAAGATTCTTCAAGAAAACATTTGACTTCAAGAAAAACCTTTACTTATCCATAGAACTATGTTATTATTTTAACTAGAAAAGCGATGAAATATTATTTAGTTATAGAAGACAAATTCAGAGATTTAGTGATTGGTGCAAACTAAATGTGTCTATAATGAAGTTACAAATATGGAGCTTGTTAGTATAACTGCTTTAAAGTTTTGAGTGTATAAGATTTATCTTATGAAATAAGGTGGTACCGCGCTTTTTGCTTTTATCTATACTAGGTAGTATAATGGCGTCCTTATAAGATAAATCTTTTTTTATTTGAAAAGGAGGAATAAATATGACAAATTGGGAAGAATTACAATGGAGAGGATTAGTAAAAGATATCGCAGGAGAAGGAATTGAAGATAAAATCAATAATGAGAGCATAACTTTTTATTGGGGAACCGATCCTACCGCAGATAGCCTACATATAGGACATTATAGTTCCTTGGTAACGGCAAAAAGATTAATGAAAATGGGGCACAAACCAATCTTATTATGTGGTGGAGCAACAGGAAGAATTGGAGATCCAAGACCAACAGCGGAAAGAGAAATTATATCTATTGAAACTTTAAATAAAAATATAGAAGGTATACATAAACAAATCGATCGTCTATTTGAAGGTAAAGCTAAACTTGTAAATAACTATGACTGGTTTAAAGGATATGAATTACTTGACTTTTTAAGAGATGTTGGAAAATACATAAATGTAAATTACATGCTTAATAAGGATATTATAAATAGAAGATTAGAAACAGGTATAACCTATGCTGAATTCTCTTATATGCTAATACAAGGTTATGATTTTTTACACATGTATAGAAATATGGGCTGTACAATGCAAGTAGAAGGATCTGATCAATGGGGAAACATTACAACTGGTGTGGATTTAATAAGAAAAATAGAGGGCAAAGAAGCTTACGCTTTCACTATGCCATTGATCCTAGATGCAGCAGGAAATAAATTTGGAAAAAGTGAAGGAAATGCTTTATGGTTAGACGAAGAAAAAACATCTAGTTATGAGTTATATCAATATCTAATTAATACAGATGATTCGATGATTGAACACTATTTAAAAGTATTTACCTTCTTAACACCTGATGAAATTATGGAAACAATGAAACAACATAACGAAGCTCCACATTTAAGAATTGGACAAAAAACACTAGCAAGAGAAATCATAACAGATCTTCATTCTAAAGAATCCTATGAAAGAGCCTTACAAATAAGTGAAGCCTTATTTAAAGGAAGTATAAAAGATTTAAGTGAAAAAGAAATAGAAGTAGCTTTTAAAAATGTTCCAAGTTATGAAACAGAAAAAGAACAATCTATAGTAGAACTTTTAGTAGAAGCTAAAATAACAGCAAGTAAGAGAGAAGCAAGGGAATTTTTAAATAATGGTAGTATTTCTGTAAATGGAGAAAAAGTCGGATTAGAATATGTAGTAGAAAAGAAAAATGCTATTGCTTCTAAGTATATAGTAATAAGAAGAGGTAAAAAGAAATATTATTTAGTTAAGTTTAACTAATATTTCTTTTTTTTCGTATAAAAAAATGTTATGATAATACATATAAGGAGATTAAAAGATGAAAAAGCAAAAAGAGACAGTCAAAAAAGGGAAAATAAAAAAAGTAATAAAATTCTTTATACTTAGTATTATAACAGCTATTATTTTAGAGTTTATTTATGTAACCTATAAATCAATAAAAGAATTTTCTAAAAGTGAGGCCAAAGAGTTTAATGAAAAGATAGTAGAAATAGAAAATGGATATCTAATCGCAGGAAGTAGTAATTTTAAGTATAGTAAATTTAATAAAAAAACGGGTAGTACGGAGAAAGCTCGTTTGGCTATTTATAACAACGAGGATAAACAAATAAAAGAATTCAAATTCAAAAAAGGAAAAAATAGTTTATTTATGGATGCAGTAGAAGAAGGAAAGTATTACTTAGCTGTTGGTATGTACCAGAAAAATACAACACAGAAGAATAAGACGGAAACAGACGGTCTATTTGTAAAATATGATCAAGCTGGAAATATAGAATATTTTAAAAGTTATACCAAACTTCCAAATACAAAGTTTAATCGCATTTTAGTAGTAGACGATGGATACATTGTAGTAGGAAGTACAACTTATAACAGTACCTCTTCAAGTGAAGAAAAAGGAGGAGCTTTAATTTTAAAATATGATCAAGCTGGAAATGTAAAATGGGTAGAAACATATGGTGAGAATACAAGTGGTGCTTATAATGACATTCTAGAAGAGCAGGATGGCTATTTAGTAGTAGGTAGTAAAGATTCCTCTACTGGATTAATCGCAAAGTATGATAAAAATGGAACCTTTAAATGGAAAAAAGAAATCAGTTACATTTCTGAAAATGGAATACGAAGTATTAAAAAATTTAAAGATGGATACATTTTCTGTGGTTCTTTTAAGAAAAGCAGTTATGCAACAGAACGTACTAATACAGCCGTATTGGTTACTATGGATAAAGATATGAATATAAAGAAAGTTATAGAATATGGGGAAGAAAAAGAAGTTTCTCAATTTAACAATATAGTTGTAACAGATAAGAACATATATGCAGCAGGAGGAAGTGCTTATATAAATAAAGAAAAAACGACAAAAAAAGTTACTTACTATAATAATAAAGCTATTTTTGTAAAATATGATTTGAACTTAAAAAAACAAGCAGAAAAGATTATTGATAAAAAAGATATATATAGATATACAAATATAGGAGAGATTAAGAATAAAATATATGCTGTTGGGTATACAAGAGCTAAATTTGAAAGAAAGTATGCAGATGGCAAAAACTACTTATCTGTAGTTGATGTTTATGCAAAATAAAAAGTTACCAATTTGGTAACTTTTTTATTATCTACTATAGAACTCAACGATTAATGCTTCATTGATATCAGCATTTAATTCATTTCTTTCAGGCATTCTTACATAAGTAGCACATTTTTTATTTTCATCATAATTAATGAATTCAACTCTTTTGATTACTTTTTCTAATGCTTCATTAACACATTTTAAATCTTGATCTTTTTCTCTTAAAGCAATAACTTGTCCTGGTTTTACTCTAAATGATGGAATATCAACTTTCTTACCATCTACAGTAATATGACCATGGTTTACTAATTGTCTTGCTCCACGTCTTGTGTTAGCAAATCCAATTCTATATACTAAGTTATCAAGTCTTGATTCAAGTAATCTTAAGAAGTTATCACCATGAATACCACTCATTTTACCAGCTTTTTCAAAAGTTAATCTGAATTGTTTTTCACTTAAACCATACATAAATTTAACTTTTTGTTTTTCGTTTAATTGTTCACCATAGTTAGAAACTTTACCTCTTCTATCATTACCGTGTTGTCCAGGTCTATAAGGTCTTCTAGCTAAGTCTTTTCCATTTTCTAATGTAGAAAAACCAACTCTTCTTGACTTTTTAAAACTAGGTCCAGTATATCTTGACATATCT
This sequence comes from uncultured Muribaculaceae bacterium, assembly GCA_964638525.1. Classification (GTDB taxonomy): domain Bacteria; phylum Bacillota_I; class Bacilli_A; order RF39; family UBA660; genus CALVUP01. Next base: position 8,276 of record CAZWZO010000009.1, read on the forward strand.
TTCTCTCCTTTCAATTATTCTAAATCAATTGAAGGTTATAAGCCGTTTCATAGGGAGTCTATCTTCACATATCAGCTATTCTGTTACTATAAACGATAGACACGTTATAAAACTCTTATAATGCTGCATCAGTTGATTTGCACTACTAATTATATATAAAAATATGTTGTTTGTCAAATAAAATGCATAAAATAAGGGGGTTACTGCTCATTTTTTTTAAGATACTAAAGGAAAGAAAAGCTGAAAAAGAAAAATAAATATAAAAAACTATAAAAAAAATGTAAAATATGATAAAATGTAAGTAGACTTAAAATAAAGAGGTGAAATTATGAACACAAGTGTATCTTTGGGGATTGTTACATTTGTAATTATTGCTATTATAGCGGTAATTATAGTTTTATCTTTAATGCATAAACAAAAGAAAAAGAAGTTTGAAAGAAAAATAGAAGAATTGGAAAAGGAAAAAAATCTTATTTCAAGTACACCTGTTATGTCCGAACTTCAAAAAGTAGAAGAGATTATTAAGACAGAAAAGATGGAAGAAAAATATAAGGACTGGGAAGATCGCTTTGAAGAAATAAAAAAGGATGATATTACCAAGATTACAGATATGCTTGTAGATCTAGATGTTATTTCTTCCTTTGATAAAAAAGAAGCAAAAATAAAAATTGCTAAAACCGAGTTACAAATATGCACCGCAAAAGTAAAAGCGGATACAATTTTAAAAGAAATTAAGGATATTACGGTAAGTGAAGAAAAATACCGTGGAATTGTAACAAAATTAAAGAAAAAATATCGTGAATTAGAAAAAACATTCAATGAGAATAAAAAAGATTACGAGGACAGCACGGATGCAATTCAAATGCAATTTGAAAACATAGAAAAGAGATTTTTAACTTTTGATAAAGTAATGGAAGAACATGAGTATAGTGAGGTTGTACACATCGTAAAAGCCTTGGATACAATGATCGAACATATTTCCATTGTAGTAAAAGAAACGCCAAATATTATGCTTATGATTAATCACTTAATTCCACAACGTATGAAGGAAATTACCAAAATCAATTCTGATTTGTTAAAACAAGGCTATTGTTTAGATTATTTAAAATTGGATTACAATTTGGAAGAAACGACAAAACGCACGAATAAAATTTTAGATCGTGTAAAAGTATTAAATCTAGAAGATTGTATGTTTGAGCTTAAAACAATATTGGATTATTTAGATTCTTTGTTTAATGATTTTACCAAAGAGAAACAAGCAAAAAGAGAGTATGAAGATACAACCAAAATATTTAAAAATAAATTAAAACGAGTAAACAACGTTGTAAAAGACATCTATAATCAAATGGATGATATTAAAAGGATGTATGACTTAACTGATAAAGATATAACTCATTTAGATGAAGTAAACAAGAAATTACTAGAAATTAATGTAAAATATAAACGACTTGTCGATGCAATTAAAGACAAAAAAGAAGCATTTTCCAAAGCCGATAGAGAAGTTTCTCTTTTAGCAATCGATTTAAAAAATTTAGAAGAAGATTTAGATTTATCTTTAAAAACACTAGGAAGTATGTATGACGATGAAGTAAGAGCTAGAGAACAATTAGAAGAAATCCAGCAGTTATTAAAAGAATGTAAAAAAGTAATTCGTAGTTATAAATTACCAATCATTAGCAATAATTATTTTGTAGAATTGGCCGAAGCAAATGAAGCTATTGGAGAAATCATAAAGGAATTAGAGAAGAAACCAATTACGATTAAAACATTAAATATACGTGTAGATACAGCTAGAGATTTAGTATTAAAACTATACAATACTACCAATGAAATGATTAAGAATGCCGCTTTAGCAGAAATTGCTATTGTTTATGGAAACCGTTATCGAAGTGAATATGAAGAAATTGATCGTGGATTAAATTCAGCTCAAATGTTATTCTATAAAGGAAAATACAAACAAGCACTTGATACTTCTATTAATACAATTAATTTTGTAGAACCAAATGTAGAAGGAAAGGTTTACCAAATTTATGAAGGAAAATAAAAAGAATAAAGGGTTTTCAGGGCTAGAGTTTTTAACTGTGGCATGTTTATGTGGAATATTTGCTTGCATTATTTTAACGATTGCCTTTTCTACTGCCAATGATGAAAAAATAAAAACCATGCGCTATAAGGCAGTAACATTTAAGAATAACGCAGAATCCTATGCTATGATTACACACAAGAATGATGAAAAAGTGTTTCTATGGGATTTAATTGATAGTGAAATAAGTAGTGATATTAGTAGTCCTTTTTCTAAAAATAATCATTGTGATATTAATAATTCTTATGTATCTATTACATCTAAAAAGGTATTGGTTACATTACAATGTGATGAATACTTAATATATGAAAGTAATTTATCTGAAGAAAAAACAACAGTATACTCAACATCCGCTTGGCAGGAAACGTATCCAAGTACAAAGGATATTGTAGATAAAATTACTCTTTATAATTATGAAAAGGATGGAAAAAAAGTTTTAAAAGAATCAGTAAGTGAAGAACTATTTTTAAAACAGTTTAACAAAAATGAAAAAACAGAGTATGAAAATATTTATCAGATAAGAAAGAAAAATATTCGTGTTTTTGGAAAAACATATTATAGAACAAGAAAAGCTATATTAGAAGTTTCTAATTAGCTTTTTTTAATAAAAATATTTAAAAAAAGAAAAAAATATTGTATACTATACAAAGAATTTTATTAGAAATGGTGGGAATAATAATGGAAAGAGTAATATTGATAAAATATGGTGAAATGACTACAAAAAAAGGAAATCGTAATTTTTTTGTTAATACTTTATACAACAACATAAAAAATAAGTTAAAAGAATTTGATATTAAAATTATAA
>CAZWZO010000010.1:0-10943 GCA_964638525.1 uncultured Muribaculaceae bacterium
ACTTGTAACAATAAATAGAAATTATATTGAACCTCTACTTGTTATGCTTTATTCACTTATACAAAATAATAAAATGGATATAGTGGTATATGTATTACATAACGATTTAAATAAGGAAGATAAAAATTATATTAAAGAAAATGTAAATAGCAAAGTTATTTTTATAAAAGTAGACGATGATAAACTAAAACAAGCACCAACTTTTAAAAAATTTCCTATAACGATGTATTATCGTCTATTTGCGCCTATTTATCTTCCAGAAAGTGTAGAAAAGATTCTATATCTGGATCCAGATATCATTGTAAAGGGAGATCTTTCCTCTCTTTATAATATGGACTTAAAAGAAAATCTTTTCGCAGGAGCTACACACGTTGCTTGGTATGTTAAAGTTTTTAATGATCTACGTCTTCATATATCTTATAAAGATATTTATTTAAACTCAGGTGTTTTACTTATAAATGTAAAAGAGTACAGAAAAGTACAAAATGAAGAAGAAATTTATGAATATATAAGAAAAAACAAAAGAAAACTTTTCATGCCTGATCAGGATATTATTAGTAAACTTTATAAAAATAAAATTAAAGAAATCGATGCTTCTATTTATAATTTTTCTTTAAATCTATTAAAAAAGTATTCTAAGGAATATGTAAAAAATCATACTAAAATCATTCACTATTGTGGAAAAGAAAAGCCTTGGCAAAAAGATTCAAAGCATAAATTAAAGAGTTATTACCAAAGGTATGAACAAGAAATGAAAGAAAAAGAAGTCTCTTGTTTGACTAAATAGAAAAGCTAGTATAGAATAAAAGAAATAACAAATAGAAAAGAAAGCAATAGATAGGTGAGAAAATGTTTGAAGGATTATCAGAACGATTACAAAATGTAATCCATAAAGTAAAAGGTTACGGAAAAATAACAGAAGACAACATTGCAGATATGTTAAGGGAAATACGTCTTGCATTATTAGAAGCCGATGTAAATTATAAAGTAGTAAAAGAATTCACTTCTAAGGTAAAAGAAAAGGCTTTGGGAGAGGAAGTACAAAGAAGTATAAAACCAGGTGATTTATTTGTAAAAATTGTCCAAGATGAATTAACGGAATTATTAGGAGGAGAAAGCAAGCCATTAAACTTAAAAGGATCTCCTGCTAAATTAATGCTTGTAGGGCTTCAAGGATCAGGAAAAACAACTACAATTGGTAAATTAGCAAATTTATTAAGAAAGAAAAATGCAAAAAAACCATTACTTGTAGCCTGTGATGTATATCGTCCTGCTGCTATTGATCAATTAAAACAAATAGGAAAAGAATTAAATATTCCTGTTTATGAAGAGGGCAAACAAAATCCAGTTGAAATATGTGAACATGCCCTTGTTTATGCCAAAGAAAATAACCATGATTATGTGCTTATTGATACGGCAGGACGTTTGCATATCGATGAAGATTTAATGAAAGAGTTGAAAGATATCAACGAAGAAATAAAACCTGAGGAAATATTATTAGTCATTGATTCCATGATGGGACAAGATGCTATTAATGTTATTGAAGGATTTAATGAGGCTTTACCACTAACTGGTGTAATTCTTACTAAGTTAGATGGAGATACCAGAGGTGGAGTTGCTCTTTCTGTAAGACATTTAACAAATGTTCCAATTAAATATATTGGTGTAAGTGAAAAGATGGACGGTTTAGAAGCCTTTGATCCAGAAAGAATGGCAGGAAGAATTCTTGGCATGGGAGACATTGTTAGTTTAGTTGAAAAAGCGGAAGAAGCTATAGACGAAAAAGAAGCAATGAAAACAGCTAAAAAGATGAAAAGCGGCAAACTAGATTTAGAAGACTTTTTATCTCAAATGAAGCAGATAAAAAAATTAGGACCTTTAGAAAAATTAATTAAACTAATACCAGGTGCTAGTAAAATGGGATTGAATAATGTTCAAATCGATCAAAAACAATTGGACCGTATAGAGGCAATTATTTTATCGATGACAAAAAAAGAAAGAGAGCATCCTGAAATTATAAAGGCCAGTCGTAAAACAAGAATTGCTAAAGGAAGTGGTACTTCTGTACAAGAAGTAAACAAGTTATTAACACAATTCGAACAAATGAAAAAAATGATGAAACAAATGACAAGTGGAAACTTTAAAATGCCATTTTAAACATAAGTAAAAACTTATGTTTTTTTAATTTTTGGGTAATAAACATAACAAAATTTACCTATCTGGAATACTATACTTTAGATAGGAGGATGAATTATGTTTGACAATCGTTGTTACGAAAGAGAAAATGATATGATTGCTAATTTTGTTGGAGACAATAATGAAATTACAAATGAAATGAATATGGAAATTAATACTATGGGGATGATGCCAAACGATAATACTATGCAAACATCTTGTTGCCAAAGTCAAGCACCAATTGTAGAACCAATGAAAGAAAGATGCATTCATAGAGAAATTTATCATGAAGTTCCACATGTATGTCCAATGAAAACAAGAATTATTAATCATCATATCTATAAACATACTTATAGACCACAATATTCTTGTCAAGAAGAAAACGTTGTATCAAATATGCAATGTGGATCATGTAATCAATTTAGATAAAAGACCTATTGGTCTTTTTTTTATAGAGTGGTATAATTTTATTGATAGTAAAGAAGGGATACCATGATTCGAATTTTTGATATAAAAAAAATTTAAAAAAAATATAAGGAGTGGTTATAATGACAACGATTTATTTAATTAGACATTCTATTCGTATGCCAATAGAAAAGATAAAAAAATATAATACAAGTCAAAGTGAATTAATAAAAAATGAAAAAATTATTCTTAGTGTAGAAGGGGAAGAAAGAGCAAAAATATTAAGTCAAGAAAAAGAATTACAAAATATAGATGTAGTTTATGCTAGTAATTGTGTACGAACTTTGCAAACAGCAAAATATTTGTTAGAAGAGCAAGACTTAAATGTAACAATTGATGAAAGATTTGATGAAAGAAGAGTAGGAAAGAAAAACGAAGATGTTGTAAAAGATTGGTTTGTAAGACAGTACAAGGAAAAGAATTATAAAACAATAGGAGGTGAATCGCAACAGGAAGTGGGTGATCGTTTTGAAGAGGCTTTCTCTGAGGTTATAGATAAGAATCCAAATAAAAGAATTGCCATTTTTTCACACGGTTACGCTATAACTTTTTTTCTACTTAGATATGCAGAATTATTAGAGGTTACAGATACAGCTTTAAAAATAAAATATCAAGATGAATTTTTGCTTGATGGTCCCATTAATGCTCCTGATGTATTTAAATTAGAATATGAAGATAAAAAGTTAAAAAGTATAAAACATCTTACTTTTGATGATCTTCCTTATAGGAAAGGTGTAATGTGAAAGTATTAACAATAAAAGAACCATGGGCTACTTTGATTATAGATGGACATAAGAAATATGAATTTCGTAGTTGGAAAACAAACTATAGGGGAAAAATACTTATTCATGCGGGGATGTCCTTAGAAAAAGATATGTTAAATCGATTTAAGGATTATGACTTAATGTGCAGTAAAGGTGAGATAATTGGAGAGGCCATGCTTACAGACTGTATTTTTGTTACCGAAGAATTTCAGGAAGAACTAAGAAAAATAGATGCAACGGTCTATGCTAGAAGCAATCATGTAGAAAAATACGCCTGGAAATTAGAAAACGTAAAAAAGTATAAGAAAAAAATCCCAATAAAGGGTAAATTAGGATTATGGAATTATAATTAATACACATAATTCTTTTTTCTTTCATATACTATATGGAAGGAGAGAAGAGTATGAATTATAAATATTACAATAACAATTTCTACAATCCATACCAACCTAACTACATGCCTATAGGCAATCAAAACTATATGAGAAATACAAATACCACTCGTGTTGAAAGTCATATACAACCTTTAATTATGAATTTAGATGGTCTTGCAGACGAAAATAACAATTATAGAACGGTGTTATGGACAGGAGAAAACATGCAACTAACTTTAATGAGCATTCCTCCTAAAGAAGATATAGGCTTAGAAGTACATCAAAATGCAGATCAATTTTTAAAATTAGAAGAAGGGATTGCAAGAGTAGAAACAGGAAGAACAAAAGACAACATAGACTTTGTACGAAACATAAAGGATGGATATGGAATATTAATTCCAGCAGGAACTTGGCATAATATTACAAATATAGGTACAACAGCACTTAAACTTTATTCCATATACGCTCCACCAATTCATAAAGCAGGAGCTATGCAAACAACAAAAGAAAGCAAGGTTCAATAGATTATCAAACGATAATCTTTTTTACTGTAAATAAATCATGTCAATAATTGTCTAATTAAAGTAAAACACTTGATTTAATATTTAAAAGAATATATCCTAAAAATAGGAGAGTGATAGAATGATATATCCTTCAATCGATAAACTTCTAAACATAGTAGATTCTAAATACAGACTTGTACACATTGCTGCAAGAAGAAGTAAGGAAATGTTTAGAACTCATCATTACCAATTAGATGAAAAAGACTATGTATCTTCAAAAAATATAGGAAGAGCTTTAGAAGAAATAGCAGAAAAGAAGATTATATTAAAAAGTACAAATGATGAAAATTAAGAATTTCTTAATTTTTTTTATTATAATAGAATAGGTGATAAAATGAGAATCAATTCTTATAAAAAAAAGGCAAATGGACAATATGAAGTAAGTATAGGTGAGAAAAAGATTTCTCTTCACGAAGATTTGATTTTAAAACATGGTTTATTATTAAAAAAAGAAATTGAAGAAACTTTTTTGGAAACTTTGCAAGAGGAAAACAAAAAATATTTTATTTACGACGATGCACTAAAATATTTAAAGACAAAAATGCGTAGTAAAAAAGAAATGTATAGTTATTTAGAATCAAAAGAGTATAAAAGAGAAGATTGCAAAAAAGTAATAGAAAAACTAGAAAAAGAAAAATACATAGATGATGTTTCTTATATAAGAGCTTTTATTCATGATCGAATTCATCTATCAAGTGATGGACCTTTAAAAATAAAAAAAGACCTAGAAAAAAAGGTAAATTTAAAAGAAGAGATAGAGGCATCCTTAAAGATTTATACAAACGAGCTGGAACAGGAAAGAATAGAAAAACTAATTAAAAAAGCAATCAAAACCAATCGAAATAAAAGTAAAAAAATATTAAGGCAAAAAGTATACAACGATCTTTCTATTTTAGGATACAATACAACGCCTATAAACAATAAATTATATTTGTTAGAGGATGTAGAAGAAGAGGATTTAAAAAAGAAAGAGTACGATAGGCTTTATGCAAAACTAAGTAAAAAATATAGTGGAAGAGAATTAGAAAATAAAATAAAGCAAAAAATGTATCAAAAGGGTTTTTACTAAAATAAAAAAAGAGTAAAAACTCTTTTTTAGTATGCGATGCATGAACCTAATATAATAGCAAGTAAAATATATAATACAATTATGCATACATATCCATTTGAACCTTTGTTGCAAGTTGGTTCACAAGAACTACTAGGACAAGACATTATTTACACCTCCTTAAAAAATTAAATATAAGCACCTAGAATGATTACTAGTAAAATAAATAATACTAAAACAATTGCGTATGATGATGTATAATTACCCATAAATAATTCCTCCTTTTTTTTACTATTCACATTATTTTATGGTAAAAGTGTGAAAAGTGTGCCTGCTTCTATGGTTTTTATTTAAAATTATTGTTTTTTTACTTGAATTTTGGTATCATAATATATAGTGATTAGGAGGTTTATTATGAATAAAATAAAGAAAAGTATGTACGTAGTAGTAACATTGTTACTTATGATAACTTTAACTGGTTGTGGAAAAGTTGCAAAGTTAAAAAATGGAGAAGAAGCTGTGGTGCAATTTGATAAGGAATCTATTTCTGCAAATGACTTATATGATAAGTTGAAAGAGAATATGGATACAAAAATCCTAGTAAATTTAATGGATGAAAAAATCATTGGTAGTAAATATGAAACTACTTCTTCTATGAAGAAAACAGCAGAAAAGCAAATCGATCAATTAAAGTCTCTTTATGGAAGCAGTGTTTCCCAAGCTTATACTTACTCTGGATATGCAGATGAAGAAGATATGCGTTCTAGTTTGATTCTAGATCAAAAAAGAGAATTGGCAGTAAAAGAATATTTAAAGAAAAAAGTAACTGACAAAGAAATAAACAAATATTATAAAAATAATATTTATGGAGATGTAAAAGCAAGTCATATTTTAATTGCTCCAGATACAACTGACGATATGAGCGATAAGGAAAAAGCCGAAGCAAAAAAAGAAGCTTTAACAAAAGCGAATGAAGTAATAACAAAACTAAAAAATGGAGAAAGTTTTGAAGATCTTGCTAAAGAATACTCAGACGATGAAACTGTTGATTTAGGTTGGTTTAACGATGGCGATATGGAAGATTCTTTCTTTCAAGCAACTTTAAAATTACAAAAGAATAAATATACAACGACACCTGTAGAAACTTCTTATGGATACCATATTATTTTAAAAACAGGTGAAAAAGAAAAAGCCGCTTTAAAAGAAGTAAAAGATAAAATTAAGGAGAATCTTGTAGAAGAAAAACTAGAAAAAGATGTCGCATTAGAGTACAATACTTTAATGAGTGTTCGTGAAGAGGCAGGTATGAAGTTCTCAGACGATACAATGAAAAGAAAATATAAAGCTTACATGACAAATTTAATTGCACAAGCAAGAGAAAATGCTGCATCAGAAAGCTCATCAAATTAGTAGAAAGTCTACTAATTTTTTTTATAAAAAAAACAGAGGTTACTCTGTTATTTGTTTATGTATTTTATCAAGATCTACTAATATTTCTTTATTAAACTCATGATGCAAATTATCATTTTCATATCTAGGAGTTAAGTGTAAGTGGTAATGCTTTATATCCTGTCCATGTCCATTATTTTGAACGAGAGTAAGACCTTTGATATTTAGTTTTTCTTTTAATAAAGCATACATTTTTTTAGAAATAGAAAAAATGTGCATATAAGTTTCACTATCGATATCCAAAATATTTTCAATATGTTTTTTTGGAATAATCATACAATCTCCATTTGTAGAGGGATTGATATCTAATATTACTTTTACAATCTCATCTTCATATAACGTATAAGAAGGAATTTCTCCTTTCATTATTTTACAAAAAATACAGTCCATATTATCATCTCCAATACTATTATAACTAGATTTTATAAACTTTACAACAAGCAATTTCTATAGTATAATATGGACATTTAGGGGGAATAGAATATGGAAGAAGTAGAGCAAAAGACTACACAAATAATTATAGATTTATATAAAGAGGGAATAACAAGACCAAGCAGAATCAAAGCTGCTGCTTCTTTAAGTTTAGATCAAGAAGAAATCTATGCTATTCTTTTAGAGTACAAAGCAACTGAATTTCAAAAACAAACAGTAAAGGATGTTTCTTATAAAGAAATTCTTAGAAAATATCAAATAGAAAAGAAAGATGTTTTAGAAATCTTATCCGAATATGAAGATTTAACCTTTAAAGATGTAAAAGAAGTCATAGAAGGCTACTATAAAATGTTATCTATAAAGAAACCAAGAAAAATTAAATTTCCAAGAAAACTTATAAAAGAATACTTAGAAACGCATAATATAGAAGACGCTTGTATCTTGTATGGATATGATAAGGAAACAATAGAAAGAAAAATACAGGAAACAAAAGATTTAGACGAGATGACAAAAGAAGAATTATTTGCTTTTAAAATGAAAATACTAGAACGAGATGTAAATCGATTAGAAAATAAGGAAATATCATGGGGAAGTTTTCAAAAAGATTATCCCGCTTTAACTCCTTCCAATGCAAAAGTATTGATTCAGCAATACAAAAAAAGTAAAACAACAAAACAATAGAATTGAGATATTCATAAAAAAGTGTTATTATGTATGGTGGTGAGAATATGTTATTACAAATAAAGAATTTATCTGCAAAAGCAGGAAACAAAGAAATATTAAAAGATTTCAATATAGAAGTAAATGCAGGAGAAATTCATGCAATTATGGGTCCAAATGGTACAGGAAAGTCTACCTTGTCAAAAGTTATATTGGGACACCATGATTATGAAGTTACAAAAGGAGATATTCTATTTGAAGAAAATTCCATTCTAAACTTAACAACAGATCAAAGAGCTTCACTTGGAATCTTTTTATGTATGCAAAGTCCAATCAGTATAGAAGGCGTAAAAACAAGTGAATTTTTAAAAACGGCTTTGTCTTCTAAAGAAAAGAAAAATATTAAAATTTTTGATTTTATTAAAAGAGTGGATCAAAATATTAAAGATTTAGACATGAAAGAGGAAATGATCCATCGTTCCCTAAACAAAGGAGCTTCAGGTGGAGAAAGAAAAAAAACCGAAATTTTACAAATGAAACTTTTAGAACCAAAGTTTATTATACTAGATGAACTTGATTCAGGATTAGATATAGATAGTTTAAGAATTGTATGTGATAATATCAATGCTTATTTGAAGGATCACAAAGATACATCGGTATTAATTATTACACACTACCCAAGAATATTAGAATACATTCGTCCAGATTATGTACATGTTATGAAAGATGGTAAAATCCAAATGACAAAAGACTACTCTTTCGCCTTTGAAATTGAGAAAAAAGGATACAACTGGTTAAATGATATAAAAGAAAGTGACAAAAATGAATAAGATAATAACGAGTATAAAGGAAAAAATAGTTATAGATGAAAATGGCACAGTAACAATTGATATAAAAGATACAAAAGAAAAAGTTTTGATCCAAGTAAAAGAAAACATCCAAGCAAAAATAGTTGTCTTCGCATCAAATACAGAAAATGAAATCGTCTATACAATAGGAAGAAATGCACAAGTAACTGTGGATAAGTTGGTTGTAGATGGCAGTGATCATGTTTATGCACATCTATTTCAAGACAGTAGTTTTTTCTACAACTATAGTACCATTAATTATAAACAGAATTGTTATAAAATTGAGGTATTCCATGAAGAAAAAAATGCAACAAGCAAAGTAGTAAATCATGGTGTAAATGTAGAAAATGAAAATTTAGATTTCCTAGTCGAAGGAACAATATTAAAGGATAGTACGGATTCAATATGTATTCAAGATAATAAAATTATTTGTATGAAAGAAAATCATGCTGGAATCAAACCAAATTTAATGATTGATAATGACAAAATAGAAGCAGAGCATTCCGCTTATATAGGAAAATTAAACGAAGAAGAATTGTTTTATATTATGAGTAGAGGTGTAGAAAGAAAAGAAGCCAATAAACTTTTATTAAAAGCCTTTTTACTTGGAGATATAGAAGTAGAGGAGAATAAATTTATAAATATTATAGATAGTATTGGAGGTGAATAATTTGAATAGAGAGGACTTTGAAATATTAAAGAGTGATATTATTTATTTAGACAATGCCGCTACTACATTAAAACCAAAATGTGTGGTAGACAAGATTTCAGATTATTACAATCACTACTCAGCAAATATCCATAGAGGAGAATACAACATTGCCATAAAAGCAGAAAAAGAATACAACGAGGCAAGAGAGGCAGTAAAAAATCTAATTCATGCCAAAAGAAGCAGTGAAATTATCTTTACCAAAGGAGCAACGGATTCGCTTAATATGATTATTTTTGGCTTTATGCAACAGTATTTGAAAGAAAACGATGAAGTTTTAATCACAAAAAGTGAACATGCTTCTAATATATTGCCTTGGTATAAACTAGTAGAGACCAATAAAATAAAACTAAATTATATAGATTTAGATGATTCTTATAGAGTTACGATGGAAAATTTAAAAAAGAGTATTACCGACAAGACAAAAGTAATTTCTCTAGCTCATATTACGAATGCGATTGGCGATATTAGGGATATAGAAGAAATAGGAAAAATTTGTAAAGAAAAAAATATCTTATTTGTAGTGGATGCAGCTCAATCTTTAGGACATACTAAAATAGATGTAGAAAATATTTCCTTTTTAGCGGCATCGGCACATAAGATGCTAGGACCAACTGGAATTGGAATTTTATATGGAAAATATGAACTACTTGATCAATTGCAACCAAGAGAGTTAGGTGGAGGAATGAATGCTACTTTCACATCTGATTATCAAGTTGAACTTAAAGATTTACCAGAACGCTTAGAAGCAGGTACACCAAATATCGCAGGAGCCATTGGATTAAAAGAAGCCATTCGATATATAAATACGATTGGTCTTCAAAATATAGAACAAAAAGAAAAAGAGTTAAAACAATATTTACTAGAAAAATTAAAGAAAATAGAAAATGTTGAAGTGTATAACGAAAACACAGAAAGCGGAATTGTATTATTTAATTTAAAAGGAGTCTTTCCACAGGATACATCGGTTTATTTAAATCATTACAATATTTGTATTCGTGCTGGAAATCATTGTGATAAGATCCTAAAAGATGAGTTGAATGTAAAAAACACTTGTCGTATTAGTTTATATTTTTATAATACAAAAGAAGAAATGGATAAATTAGTAGATGTACTAAAAAATAGTGAAGATATATTTAGGATAGTGATATAAATGGATAAAGAAGTAAGAAGAGAAATTATATTGGATAATTATCAAAACCCAACAAATAGAGGACTTGTTAATAAAGAAGAATATTTAAGGGTAAACAGTAACAATGATTCTTGTATTGATAATATAGATATAGAAGTAAAAATAGAAAATAATAAAATAGAAGATATGCGTTTTGATGGAGAGGCCTGTGCTATTTCCACTTCTGCAACTTCTATTATGATCAATACTTTTTTAGGTAAAACCATAGAGGAAGCAAAAGAAATTATTAAAAATTATGAAAGTATGATTGATGAAAAAGAATAT
>CAZWZO010000011.1:0-10824 GCA_964638525.1 uncultured Muribaculaceae bacterium
TACGAAAGGCAACCCCTTATTTTTTTACCACACTATAAAGGGCAACTGGGGTTACTCTTCCATTTCTTTCCTATGGAGGGTCCTCTTTACTTGTCAGTATGACTTCCATTGGGATTATATTAAATATTGCTAAAAAAAATAAAGACTAGGCATTTTCTTTCATTTTATTATATAATAAATATAGTTAGTAAAGTAGGGTGTGAAAATGGAAACAGTATTGGAGTATTTAAAAGAAAATAAAAAAGAAAAATTAGAAAAAATAGAAGAGATGGATATACTTGTTTTTAATAGACTGGTCTATATTCCATTTGAAATCTTTATGAAAGAAGAAGAGCAAATGACTTTAGAAAAAGCCTATCAAAAAGGGAAAGATCAAATTACGCATGTGTATAAAAAACAAGATTTAGAATTTTTCCGTCTTTTAGCGGAGAGTTATCGATACAAAGATTTAAAAATAGAAAAGATAAGAAGTATTCTTGATTATGAAAAAGAAGAACAATTTATGGCTATGACTATCCTTTTACCTAATGATTTTGTTTATGTGGTTTATCGTGGTACGACAGACGATATTATTGGATGGAAGGAAGACTTTAAAATGGTTTATCATACCATTCCTGCCCAAAGTGATGCTTTAAAATATCTAAATGAAATCAAATACAACAAGATTTATGTAGGAGGGCATTCTAAGGGAGGAAACTTAGCTATGTATGCTTCTATGTATGCGAAAAAAGAAGTAAAAAACCACATCATTAGAATTGATAATTTAGATGGTCCAGGTTTTTCTTTTTTACCAAAAGAATACTATGAAGTAAACGATAAAATTATTAGTTATATACCAAAAGATTCCATAGTAGGAAGACTATTAAACTTAGATAACACTACTTACGTTGTTTGTAGTTATGATAGGGGAATTGAACAACATAATCTATACAACTGGCAAACCAAGGAAAAGAAATTTTTATTAGGAAATTTAAGCAAAGAAAGTGATTTTTCTCACAAGATTATTCTAGACTTCTTTAATACAGTCAAGAAGGAAGAGTGGGAAGAATTTATGGAAAACTTACATAGTTTCTTTTTAGAAAATAAGATTACCAATATAAGAGAAGTAAAGTTCAACGATATTAAAAATATGATTTTAACTTATAAAAACATGAGTGAAGAAAAGAAAAAACAACTTTTCTCTATTATGAAATATATCCTAAATGTAACCAAGGAAAATATAATATAAAAGAGTTTCCTAGAAATTCTTTTTTTATGTTGAAAGAGGATATGGTATAATAAACATAGAAAACAAGTGAGGAAAAAAGTATGAAAAAAATAGTAATTGTAGGTGGAGGCGCTTCAGGGCTTGTTGCTTCTATATATGGAAAAAAGAAAGAGAATGAAGTGATCGTTTTAGATAAAAATGAAGTGTTTGGTAAGAAGATTTTAGCAACAGGAAATGGTAGATGCAATTATTGGAATAAAGATCAAGATTTTATTCATTATCACTCTAGTAATAAAGAACAACTAGAGCATATTTTAACGGAAGAAAATAAAAAAGAGATTATGAAGTTCTTTTTAGATATTGGCATTCTTCCTAAAGTAAAAGGAACGTATTACTATCCAAATAGCAACCAAGCAAGTAGTATCAGAGATGCTTTAGTACAAGAAGCAAAAAACAAAGGCGTATCCTTTCTTTCCAAAAGAGAAGTAAACGATATAAAAAAAGAAAATAAAAAATTCCTAGTAATTACAAATCAAGAAGAAATTCTATGTGATAAAGTTGTACTTGCAACAGGATCCTATGCTTCCTTAAAAGAAAAAACAAATGGCTACGCTCTTGCTGAAAAGTTTCATCATCAAATTGTAGAAGTTCTTCCTGCTTTGGTGCAATTAAAAGCCAAAGGTCCTTTTTTAAAGAAATGGTCAGGTATTCGTAGTGATGTTGTAATAAAGCTATATGAAAACCATGAACTTATAAAGCAAGAAGCTGGAGAAATCCAATTAACGGATTATGGGATTAGTGGCATTTGTACTTTTAATTTAAGTCGCTTCGTGTCTCGAGGATTAAAAGAAAAAAAGCAAGAACAAGTAAGCATCGACTTTTTACCTATTGTAAAATCCTCTTCTAAAGAAGAATTTATAAATTGGGTAGAAAAAAGAAATAAGCAAGTTAAAAATCGAACTCTTTTTGAACTATTTGAAGGAATTTTAAATTATAAATTAGTAAATGTTTTATTAACAGAAGCTAAAATTAATTCTCAAAAACATTATGAAAATTTAACACAAGAAGAAAAAAGAAACCTAAGTAGAATCTTAAAAGATTTTCGTCTAGATATTTTAGGAACCAATGATTTCATAAAAGCACAAGTATGTAGTGGAGGAGTAAGGTTAGATGAAATAAATGTAAATACCTTTGAATCGAAAAAAGAAAAAAATCTATATCTTATAGGAGAAATGCTTGATGTAGATGGAGATTGTGGTGGATACAATTTATCCTTCTGTTGGATAAGTGGAATGAAGTGTGGTAAAGATTTATGATAAAAGTAAGACAAGTAAAAGTGAATGTAGAAAAAAATAGTGAAGAAGAAATCAAGAGGCAACTTCTAAAAAAACTAAAAGCAAAGAGTGAAGAAGTTTTAAGCATAAAGATAACCAAGCAATCCATTGATGCTAGAGAAAAGCCCACTCTTTATTTTGTTTATGAGTTAGCGGTACATTTAAAAAATGAACAAGCCTATTTAAATAAAAATAAGAGCAAAGATATTTTTAAAGAAGAAGAACAAGACTTTCAAATCAAAGAAACCAAAGAGAAAAGAAGAAAATTAAATCATAGACCCATTGTAGTAGGAAGTGGTCCTGCTGGTCTTTTCTGTGCTTATATTCTGGCTTATTATGGATATAGGCCCATTATCTTAGAAAGAGGAAAAGACATAGAAGAAAGAGTGAAAGATGTAGAGACTTTCTTTAAGGAAAACAAGCTAAATGTAAATAGTAATATTCAATTTGGACTAGGAGGAGCAGGTACTTTTTCTGATGGAAAACTAAACACACTTGTAAAAGATAAACGACACATTGGCAAAAAAGTTTTTGAGATTTTTGTTGCGTGTGGTGCCCCCTCTGAAATCCTTTACGCTTATAAACCTCACATAGGAACAGACATATTGCGAGTAGTTATAAAAAATATGAAACAAAAGATTATAAGTATGGGTGGAAGCTTTTTCTTTGAAAAAACGGTAACCAATCTTTTCTTTTCAAACGATAAAATAGAGAAAATTGAAATCAACCATCAAGAAACCATGCCTTGTGAAGCTTTAGTTTTAGCCATTGGTCATAGTGCAAGAGACACTTTCTTTATGCTTCATGAAAGAAAACTAGAAATGAAGTCCAAACCGTTCGCAGTGGGTGTTCGTATTTCCCATCCACAAAAAATGATTAATAAAAGTCAGTATGGAACAGAAGAAAACAAAATTTTAGGACCTGCTAGTTATAAACTTACTTATAATACCAAAGAAAAAAGAGGGGTGTATTCCTTCTGTATGTGTCCGGGAGGATACGTAGTAAATGCTTCTAGTGAAAAGGGACGTTTAGCGATTAATGGAATGAGCAATCATCAAAGAGAAAGTGAAAACGCAAACAGTGCTTTATTAGTAACCGTATCCAAAGAAGATTATGGAGATGGACTCTTTGATGGAGTATTGTTCCAAAGAAAACTAGAAGAACAAGCTTATAAATTAGGACAGGGTTTGATTCCAATCCAACTTTATAAAGATTTCAAGGCAAACAAAAAAACGACTTCTCTAGAAGAAGTAAAACCTCTTTTTAAAGGAGCCTATACCCTTAGTAATTTAAGAAAAATCTTACCAGAATGGATGAGTGAGTCTTTAATAGAAGCCATAGAATATTTTAATCATAAAATAAAGGGATATAGTAGAGAAGACGCTATTTTAGCCGCTATAGAAAGTAGAAGTTCTTCTCCCATTCGTATTATAAGAAATGAAGAATATGAATCAAATAAAAAAGGAGTGTATCCATGTGGAGAAGGCGCAGGATACGCTGGTGGAATTACAACCTCTGCTATGGATGGAATAAAAGTAGCAGAACAAATTATAAATACATACCAAGAAAAATAAGGTCTCCCTTATTTTTTTTCTTCATTGTAATTTGGTTTGGTATTATCAAATTCTTTTTCCATTAAGAATTCGTGTAAAATTTCTTCCTCGTTTTCAACTGCGATTTCTTCAATACGGTCTACACGACATTTTTGAGCAATTAATATAGCTTCTACTTTTTTTAAGGCTTTTTCTACCTCGTCATTTACAACAACGTAATTATATTTTGGAATTTCGTTGATTTCTTTATAAGCCGTTTTAAAACGATCAATAATTTGTTCATTGTTTTCAAGACCACGAGCTTTAATTCTTCTTTTTACTTCGCTGAAACTAGGTGCCATAATAAAAATTAAAAGCGTTTCTGGGAAAAGTTCTTTTACTTGTTTTGCTCCTTGTACATCAATTTCCAATATAACATCTTTTCCCGTTTCCAACATTTCTTCTATTTCTTTTCTTGGTGTACCAAAGTATTCACCATAACGTACTTTTGCATATTCTAAGAAATCCCCATTTGCAATTTTTTTTTCAAATTCTTCTCTTGAGATAAAATAATAATCTTCTCCATTTACTTCCTTACCACGCATAGCCCTAGATGTATAAGAAATAGAAAGACACATATTCTCATTTCTTTTTAATAACTCCTTAATAATTGTACCTTTTCCAGCACAAGTCGTACCGGACATGATAATTAAATCTCCTTTAGTTCTTTGTTTTATATTTGACATAGAAGGCCTCCTTGATTGCTTAATTATAACTTTTTTTTCTAAAAAAGGCAAGAAATAACTACAATATAAAGAAAAAATAATTATTTCATGCTATACTAATTATAGATAAGCTAGGTGTGATAAGATACTAAAGGAAAAACAAGGAAAGAGAAACATAGAGATAAATACTATTGCTTTAAATGCTTTATTAAAGGAAGACATAGAAGCACACAAAAATTATATTTGTAATACAATAAATTATTAGGAGGCAGTATGGAAGATTATAATAATGGAAGAGTACAAAAAATAAGCGAGATTGAAGATGTAAATCAAGCGTTAAGGGACTTTTCCGAAGGAAGCGAAGCTTTATACAACTTACTTCAATTTTGCTATGAAAACAATATAGAAACAAGAGCTTGTTGCAAAGGACACCCTGGTGAGACTTCAAGGGCTTATGTTTTATTCTCCAGTAGTGCCTTAGAGTATTTTTCTATGATTTTAGAAGCAACACCTGTTTGTGATTTTGAGATTTCTTATAATCAATCTAATCGATTTAGAGAAGCCCAAGTAGCCGTTTATAACAACAGCAAAGACCAAAGCGAAAAAGGAAATGAAAACTTCTTTAATAATATTCACAGCTGTTTAAGAGTCGAATTAGAACAAAACCAGAAAAGACGACCTGAAGTATTTGAACGCGTGGATGAAATTTCTTCTTGCTTACAAGGAACTTTCTTTTTTAAAGATTTTGAACCTTGTTTGGATATAGAATCCAATGAAAAAGCAGAAACAGATCATTGGCTTTATATTATTCCAAAAGGAAGCATTTCACTTGGTTCTAGAAGTCAAATTTATTCCGAAAAAGAAGCTTTAGAACAAATAGAAAAAGGGAATTTAGCTCAACTGGGATCCTTAAAATTAAACGAAGAAGAGTTTTATGAGGTTACAGATAAAATGTTAGGACTATTTAAAAAATCAAATTCAAAATAGTTCTTTTTTTTATTAAAAAAAATATTCTTTACTAGAGTATGTTTATTTATTTTTTATACATAATAGAAGGTGAAGTATGTTAAATAGAGTGTTTTTATTCTTAATAGGATTTGGACTTTTAGTTATAGGATCTACCTATATAATTATGTATTTAAATCTTTTAGCTATTGGATATAGTTTTATAGACTATCTACTATTTATCATAACAAAAATAGAATGTTTACTAAGTATAATTGGTATCATTCTTATGGGTGTATCGCTTTATAGAAAGGATGAAGAAAATGATATATATTTATGACATATTATTAAACTTTTCAAAAAACAAAATTTATGATTTTTACGAATGGGACAAAGAAGATAAAATTGACCATGTAAAAAAAATAAAATTAATAAAAGTAAATTCTAAAACTATGGATGATCTTTTTACTTATAATATTACTTTATTAGATGTGAAGAAGAGCGAATTGGAAAAAGGATGCGAACTTTTTAAAAATAAGCAAATAAAAAAAGCAATGTTATTTACGGATGGGTATCGTGTTTTAGCTGTACTTTTTAACGATCAATATAAGAGCATAGCAAGATCCAAATTACTATTAGAAGAAGAATTGGATGTACTCGATATTAGTGAAAAATTAAATGAAGTAGAACTTATATATAAGAAAAATACAAAAATAGAAGAAGAATTCTATACAAGAAAAGAACTAGAAATCAAACAAAAGCTAGAAAGAGAAATTAAGAAGGCCTATAAAAAACAAGAAGTAAATAAATTAGGATATATTTATATAGAATATTTTAATAAAGAGGAAAAGAACATAGAAATCCTTTATCAAGATCTTTTAGATAGTTTAAAAGAAATCAATGAAAAACATATCAAGTTACTTGATATGTTAAACCAAGATAAAAAGCAAATCAGCTAGAAATAATAGTTATTATTTGTGTTGTAAGGATAAGGGTAGTAAGGCATAACAGGTGGATAACACCAAGGACAATACGTATTGTTGTTATTATTATTGTTTTGTCCAAAAACATATCCTAAAGTTCCACCTACTACTAAAGGTACAAAAAAGCTTCCACCAAAACGATCTTGTCTTCTTATCCATTGAACATTGTTGTTATAAGGATTATTAGTAGAAAAAGAATTTCTATAATTTTGACTTTTATACATAATATACTCCTTTCTTTATATAATATGAAAAGAATAAAAATACGTTTTTAAAAAATGGGAAAGCCTTGCTAAAAATAGAAAAAAATGATACTATTAATTCATAGTAGGAGGGAAGAGTATGGCAGAAGAAAAGAAAGAAGTAAAGAAAAGAACGACCACAGCAAAAAAAACAACCAGTACTGCAGCTAAAAAAACAGCAAGTACTACAGCAAAAAAAACTACAACGAAAAAGGCTACAACAAAAAGTACACCAGCTAAAGCTAAAAGTACAACAACAAAGAAAACAAGCACACCAGCAAAAAAGACTACAGCAAATAAAGCAGTGAAGAAACAAACAAGACCAATTGAAGAAAATAGTAGTAGTGTAGTAGAAAAGAAAGTAGTAAAAAAAGAAGAAGAATTTGTAGAAGCAAGTGAAACAACAAAGAACTTAGCTTATGCACTTATATTTTTATTACTAGCAGTGGCGGTGTTTTTATTAGCAATCGCTTAATTTATACTTCGTATAAAAGCAGAATCCTGCTTTTTTTATTTGCAAAATTTCTCTTTTACGATATAATAGGGTGGTAGGTGATTCTATGCAGAAAATAGGAACGATGATAAACTTAAGTGAAGAAGAAAAAGATAGTTTAAAAGTGAATTATAATAAGGAAAAAAAGGAAAATGAGGGCTTTGAAGAATTTGTTTCAAAACACAAAATAAAAGATTCAGTTGGCTTAAGATACACTTCCGCTTTAAAAGAAGCAAAGACGGAAAGTGAAAATTGTAAAAACTGCAGAGGAATACAAGCTTGTAAAAACAAAGTAGAAGGTTTTTGCTATACACCAGTTGTAAAAGAAAACAATATAGATTTTTCCTATGTGAGTTGTAGATATGAAAATAGAATACTAGAAGATACAAAGTATCAAAAATATGTTACGTTATTTGATATTCCAAAAGAAATTAAGAATGCCTCTTTTAAGGATATACATTTAGATGATAAGAACCGAGTACCCGTTATAAAATACATGAAAGAATTTTTAGATCAATATGAAAAAAATAAAGAACAAAAAGGACTATATTTATCAGGAAGCTTTGGTTCAGGAAAAACTTATTTACTTGCAGCTTTGTTTAATGAAGAAGCCAAAAGAAAGGTAAATAGCATTTTGGTTTATTTTCCAGAATTTTTAAGAAAAATAAAATCATCTTTTAATGATAACAATTACGAAGAAAAGTTTGAACTGGTTAAAAAAGTGGATTTATTACTTATAGATGATATAGGGGCTGAAAATTTAACCCAATGGGGAAGAGATGAAGTATTAGGAGTTATTTTGCAATATAGAATGGATGAAAAATTACCTACATTCTTTACTTCAAATTTAACATTGGAAGAGTTAGAAAAACATCTAAGTATTACAAATGGGGGAATTGATAAAGTAAAAGCAAGAAGAATTATAGAAAGGATTAAACAATTGACTATACCATTAGAATTAGTGGGGAAGAATAGAAGAAAATAAAATAGGGAGTGGTTGAATATGGATAAAAAGGAACAAGAAGAAATAATTAAATATCTTTATGATGAATTAGAATACAAATGGATAAAGAAAAGAGTAAAACTTAATCCAAGAATAGTAGAGGCAATTTTGCATGAGTTATTAGAGAGTGAATATAGAGATCGTTTATTACCAAAATTAGATTTAAGTGAAGTAAACTTTAAAGGACAATCTGTCATACTTTTAGATCTTAGTAAAACCAATGCAAATATTGACCCACAAACTGTATTTAAAAAAAGCATACAGGGAACAAACTTATCTGGTCTAGATATGAGTGAAAAGGATTTTACAGATGTACTTTTGGATGAGGCAAACTTAGAAGATACAGGTGCCAATATCGATCCGCAAACCGTACGTCATAAATGCTTAGAAAGGTGTAATTTAAAAGGACTAGATTTGCGTGGTAAAGATTTCACAGGTGTAGAAATCGAAGGAGCGAACTTAGAAGATACGGGTGCGAGTATTGATCCTCAAACTTTGAAATTTAAAAATATGATGTTTGCCAATTTACGAGGAATCGATTTGAGAGGAAAAGATTTCACAAATGCAGATATAAAATGGGCAAACTTAGAAAATACAGGGGCCAACATCGATCCTCAGACCGTAAAGGGAAGAAATTTAAGAGGTGCAAACTTAAGTGGTTTAAATATGCATGGGAAAGATTTTACAGGTACATGTATAATGGAGACAGATTTGAGAAATACGAATGCTTTAATCAATTTAGATGAAACGACTTATGATGAAGATACAAATTTTAAAGGCTGCACGACTAGCAAAGACAACGAAGAAATAAGAAAACACATTAAACAAAAAGTAAAAGATGCATGTAAATTCTTTTAATATCTTGTATTTCGTAGAAAAAATTGCTATAATACAAGTAGAAAGCAAGGAATAGGACACGACTATAAATGATTGTTTTAAAGAGAGTTATCGTTTGGTGAAAGATAATAAATAAACTTTATAGTTACTACCTACGAGCTGATCTCGAAAGAGAACTCCGGACAGAATTTGTCCGTTATCAAAAAAAGTAAAACAAAGGATGGTACCGTCGTAAGACTCCTGTATCATCCTTTTTATTTTGAAAGGAAGGGTAAAATGATAAACATAAAGGAAGATGAAAAACTAAGTGTATTAAATCACAGTTGTGCTCATTTAATGGCACAAGCTATCAAGCATTTGTATAAGGATGCAAAGTTTTGGGTAGGACCAGTTATTGAAAGTGGGTTCTATTATGATGTAGATCTTGGAGACGTTGTAATTAAAGAAGAAGACTTAAAAAACATTGAAAAAGAAATGAAAAAAATCGCGAAAGATGGAAAAAGAATTGTTCGTCATGAAATATCAAAAGAAGAAGCTTTGGAACAATTTAAAGATGATCCATATAAAATAGATTTAATTTCTAGAATGGATGAAAAAGATACCGTTATTTCTTGTTACAGTCAAGGAGATTTCACCGATCTTTGCCGTGGGCCTCATGTAGAAACAGTAAAACTACTTAAGAATTTTAAATTATTAAAAGTAAGTGGGGCTTATTGGAAAGGGGATTCTAAAAATAAAATGCTTCAAAGAATTTATGGAGTTTGTTTTGAAACGAAAGAAGAACTTGATAAATATTTAGAAGAATTAGAAGATGCCAAAAATAGAGATCATAGAAAAATAGGAAAAGAACTTGAAATATTCATGAGTGATGATTTAGTAGGAAAAGGCCTTCCTATGTTTTTACCAAATGGATATATCGTTTGGGAAGAGTTAGAAAACTATATTAAGGGAAAGGAAAGAAAGTTAGGCTATCAACATGTTATGACACCTTGTGTTGGCAATGTTGAGTTATATAAAACTTCAGGACATTGGGATCATTACAAGGAAAACATGTTTCCTAAGATGGAGGTGGATGGAGAGGAATTCGTTCTTCGTCCTATGAATTGTCCTCATCACATGATGATTTATGCAAATAAGTTGCATTCCTATAAAGATTTGCCAATTCGTATTGGAGAGATTGCTCATGATTTTAGATATGAAGCAAGTGGTGCTTTAAAGGGAATTGAAAGAGGAAGACACTTCTGCCAAAACGATGCACACTTGTTTGTAACACCTGAACAAATCAAAGATGAATTCAAACGAGTAGTTGATTTAATCTTTGATGTATATAAAGACTTTAATATAACGAATTATCGTTGTGTGCTTTCTTTAAGAGATCCTATGGATAAAGAAAAGTATTATCCAGATGATGAAATGTGGGATAAAGCTGAAAATGAATTAAGACTTGTTTTAAATGAACTTGGTATTGAATACACAGAAGAAATAGGAGAGGCAGCTTTCTATGGACCGAAACTAGATGTAAA